>JAUILB010000109.1 GCA_030432815.1 Alphaproteobacteria bacterium
TCAATATAAGAGATATGTTTTCACTGTAAACATATGATTGAGTGACGACTCAATTTGCAGATAAGGAAAGAGTGAAGGAAGAAAGATGACCGGGACTTCAATATATACATCAACTTCTGTTTTGGGGTTTGTTTCAAAAAAACTCAAAACAAATCCTATTGTAACCATAACTATTCTTGCGTTTTTATCAGTGCTAGTGGTGCTCGTAGTAATGCGTGTGACATCAATTGCCAGCCGTGCAAGCGGGTCTTCGACCGATTTGGACATTTCAAGAGCTTTGGCGGTAAGCAGTGTTACGGTGAATGCTGAAACAGAATATACCACGCAGCAGAAAATTGCTGGACAGGTTATTGCCGCGCGAGAAAGTGATCATGGATTTGACCGCGCAGGTATTCTGGCGGAAGTAATGGTGGATGAAGGTGACAGGGTTAAAAAAGGTGATATTCTTGCAAAACTGGATATGCGGCTTCTTGATGCTCGCGAAATTGAAGTAAAAGCGGGCCTTGAACGTGCCCTGGCCATGGAGGTTGAAGCAAAAGCGACCCTTGAACGGATGAGCACAAATTATGACCGTTATGTTGTGCTTCGGGAAAGTGGTCATATTTCCCAAGCCCGCTTTGATCAGGTTAAAAATGAACTTGAAAGTGCGAAAGCAGGTGAAATTTCAGCAATGTCAAATGTTGAAAGCGCCAAAGCTGCCCTTGCAACCTTACAGGCAGATCGGGATTTATCCACACTCCGCGCGCGGTTTGATGGCAGTGTTATTGCCCGTTACCGTGATGAAGGTGAGCCCTTTGGTATGGGAGGCGGTCCCATGGTGCGGTTGATTGAGGACAGCAAACTTGAAATCCGTGTTGGATTAACCGAAGACGCAGTCAATGCACTTCAAATTGGTCAGACCTACAATTTCAATCAGGCTGATCGTGAAATTGTAACAAGTCTGAGATCAATTATTTCCAAAGTTGATAAAAACACTCGAACGGTTACCGCCATATTTGATGTTGCTGATGGTGTTGATGTTCTTCCCGGCAGCCTGGCGGATATGACGATCGATGTAACCGTGAATGATACGGGCTACTGGCTTCCGACAGAAGCACTGGCGGAAAGCCGCCGTGGGCTTTGGAGTGCTTATACACTTTCGCCGGTTGATGGATATACGGGGATTGCCACCGCAAATCGGCAAGAATTACAGGTTATTTATACAGAAGCAGATCGTGTTTTTGTTCGTGGCACCTTAAAAGACGGCGACCAGGTGGTTTCTAGCGGCACACATCGTCTTTCACAGGGTTTTCTGGTTAAAGCGGATTAAGGGGGTAGGTCATGTGGAGCAATTTATTTTATAGAAATAACCGGCTAACCGCCCTTGTACTAGGGTTTATTGTTGTTGCGGGTTTAGCCGGACTTTCATCAATCCCCCGGCAGGAAGACCCACTGATCGCACACCGTTTTGATGTGATAGTGACGACCTTCCCCGGTGCTAGTGCCGAACGGGTTGATGCACTTGTCACTGAAAAAATAGAAGCAGCCCTAACCCGTGTTGATGAAATTCGTGAAATTAACAGCACAAGCCGCGCTGGTGTTTCTAACATTTCAGTGGAGCTTGAAGAATATATCGCCCGGGAAGATCTTGAAAATATATGGTCAAAAGTGCGCGACAGGCTTGGTGATGTTCAACCGTTTTTGCCCCCCGGTGCGTCAGAGCCCTATATGTTGGATCGGGAAAGTCCGGTTTATACATTCATGGTTGGCTTTACATGGGCCAATAAGGGTGAAGACGCACAGCTTGATATCCTAGGTCGCTTTGCCCGTGAATTTGAACGGGCTCTCGCACCAATATCCGGTACAGTTGATACCGGTGTGTTTGGTGAACCGGATGAAGAAGTACTTGTTACCGTTGACCCGGACGCGCTTGCATCAGTGGGACTTACAATAGACCATGTTGCTTCATCAATTGCCACATCGGACAGTAAGGTTTCAGCAGGTCAGGTACGTTCCGATAATAATGATTTGCTGATTGAAGTGAGCGGCGAGTTAAAATCGGAAGACCGTGTCCGTTCCATTATTCTGAAGCAGCTTCCAACAGGTGAGTTCCTGCGTGTCGGCGATATTGCGGAAGTGAAAAAAACAGTGAAAGACCCGGCCGGTGCTGTCGCTATCCTTAATGGTGAGCAAGGTGTCATTATTGGTGCCAAGGTGGATCAGAATGTCCGTGTGGATCAGTGGACCGCGAAAATGCATGAAGCCACCGAAGCCTATAAAGATGTCCTTCCGGACGGGATAAATGTTGATGTGATATTTTCGCAAGATCAATATGTCACTGACCGTTTATCCACCCTGCTTGGCAATATTTTTATTTCAAGCGCGATTATCATCGCGGTGATGATTTTTATGATGGGGTGGCGCAGTGCGATTTTGGTTGCGACCTCCCTGCCCCTGACAATTTTGATGGTCATGGCGATTTTTAACCTGATGGATGTAAATCTGCATCAAATGTCCATAAGCGGGATTATCATTGCCCTAGGGTTGCTTATTGATAATGCCATTGTTGCTATCGACAAATATAAACATTCCCGTGCCATGGGGGTTGAGGTCGCGGATGCTATTTCCAAAATGGCAAAACATTTGTTTATTCCGCTATTGGCATCAACCGCAACCACATCGCTTACTTTTATGCCGATTGTGCTTGCGCCGGGGCCGACAGGTGAATTTATCGGCACCATTGGCATGGCGGTGATTTTTTCGCTTGCATCATCATTGTTTCTTGCACTGACCATCATTCCCGCCCTTGCGGGATACCTTGACCGCAATGATTTTTTTAAAAATGAAGCTGAGCCGGAAGGCAAGGACGGCATTTCATCGCTCAAAGAAATTTTTGCAAGTGGTTATAAAAATATACCGCTTCGTGAATGGTACCGAGGCGTGCTTAAATGGTGTCTTGATCATCCCAAAAAAGCGGCGGGTATTTCCATTACCCTGCCACTTCTCGGGTTTATCCTAGCAAGTACTTTGATTCAACAGTTTTTCCCGAGCAGTGACCGGGATCAGTTTCAGGTACAGCTTAAAATGCCATCCACTGCAAGCCTTGAAGAAACAACACGGCAGGTTGGCAAAGTACGTGACATTTTTGCAAATTATCCGGAAATTATCAGCGATGTGTGGGTGGTTGGAGAAAACCCGCCAGCGGTTTATTATAACACTTTTCTTGCCAATGACGGTGTTTCAAGCTTTGCGGGTGCGTTTGTCAAAACATCATCCAAGGAAGCAACACGGGATATTCTTCCCCGCCTGCAGCAGGATTTAATAAATGGTGTGCCGGATGCCATCGTGCTTGCGCTTCCCTTTGAACAGGGCCCGCCCTTCGAAGCGCCGGTCGAAGTACAGATTTACGGACAGGATTTAAATATCCTTACAGAAAAAGGGGAAGAAATCCGCCAAACACTCGCCAAGACGAATGGTGTAAGCTACACGCAGGTAAAATCAAGCTTCACGCAAAAGAAACTGATGTTTGTACCCGATGAAGTAGCGGCAGAAGCCGCGGGATTAAAATTAAATGAAATAGCAGCTCAGCTTAATAACGCGCTTGAAGGACGCATCGGTGGTAGTGTGCTTGAAGGAACAGAAGAACTGCCTGTTCGCGTCCGTTACGGCAATGAGAACCGTACCGACCTTGATTATCTGATGAATAATGCGGTTGTGGCACAGGGTGGCAGTGTCGCTATTGCCGGTGATCATGTTGGCGGTGTGCCGCTTTCATCGCTTGGACATATGGAAATCGTCCCGACGATCAGCACGATTGTGCGCCGCAACGGTGCACGTATGAATGTGATACAGGCGAATGTCTATCCATATAACCTGCCGGGGGCGAGCCTGCTTGATTTTAAGGCGCGCCTTGAAGAAAGCGGTTTTGAACTTCCCCCGCATTATACCCTTGCCTACGGCGGTGAAGAAGAAAAACGCGCCCGTTCCGAAGGCGGGCTGTTTTCTACCGTGCTGCCATTAATGGTGATTATGGTTGGCATATTGGTGCTGGCCTTTAACAGCTTCACATCTGCGTTGATTATTGGCGGTGTCGCTTTTTTCAGTGCGGGTCTTGCACTTCTTTCCTTATGGCTGTTTGGATTTACCATGGGCTTTACCGGAATTATGGGCACTATGGGGCTTATCGGGCTTGCGATCAATGACAGCATCGTGGTGCTTGCGGCTTTACGGGCAAGCGAGGAAGCCCGAAACGCCGATAAAGAGGCAATTGTCAATGTTACCGTGGATAGTACACGGCATATCGTTTCAACCACCCTGACAACCATTGGCGGGTTTATCCCGTTGATTATCTGGTCAGATGCCATGTGGCCGCCATTGGCGACAGCCATCGCCGGCGGCATGGTCGGGGCAACGTTACTCGCGCTGGTTTTCGTTCCTTCACTATATTTCCTGCGTGTCAGAAGGCGTGCCCTAAAACTGGAACGCCAGGGTGTTGCTGTTCTGCCTCTCTCGTCCCGGGCGGCAGAATAAAATCGGGGGGTGGGTTTATTCTCGTTTTCCCATCCCCTGATTTAACTTGAAATATAGGAAATGGTGGCTTATCTCTTATCTATGATCAAATGGCTTAAAATTATTACTTCAACATTCGTTATCAGCATTTTCGCGGTACAGTCAGTGCTTGCTTGTGCATGCGAACTCGATATACCAAAAAACAATGCCCATGATCATCATCAGATGATGACACATGATATGGCGGGAATGACGGATCACGGGAAAAATACTGATCACGACTGTGCCGGAAGCTGCCATATGGCTTTTAACGAAAGGGATGGTACAGATTTAATGCTTTTGGCACCGGAAAAGCCAAAGCAGGAAAAAATCAAATATGCTGTTTCTCATTATAGCCTGATCAACGATTTTCGGAAATTTGACCGTGGCCCTCCATCAGTGCAAATCGTTCAGTCGAAATTTTCCCAATTCCTAAACACCACTTTATTTGCGCAGGGCGTGCTTCTGCGTATTTGATACCCGTAAATTCATCAGATTTGTAGTGCGTCCGACATGTCGGGCGTAAAGAATTCATAATTTTGGTATCAGAAAATGTTAAACAGAAGAAATTTTTTAAAAACCACGGCCGCCACGGGTGGCTTTATTGCCGGTGCAGGATTAATGCCGCAAATGCTGCCTGCATGGGCACAGTCAAATGGCCACACAGACTTAAGTGGCATAAATGTGCTTTCTGGCACGGAATATGACCTAACTGTTGGTAAAAAACGCGTAATGATTGACGGCAAACCCGGAAATGGCATCGTTGTCAATGACCAGCTTCCGGCCCCTCTCCTGCGCTGGAAAGAAGGGGATGATATAACTCTACGGGTCAAAAACAATCTTGACGTCGATACATCCATTCACTGGCACGGCATATTACTGCCATTTCAGATGGATGGTGTTCCGGGTGTTACTTTCCCCGGCATAAAACCGGGTGAAACATTTACCTATAAATTTCCGTTGATGCAGGCGGGTACCTACTGGTATCACAGTCATTCAGGACTTCAGGAACAATCAGGCCATTACGGTCCCATTGTGATTGAGCCAAAGGATGGCTACCCACAGGAATTTGACAGAGAATATGTCATGGTGCTTTCCGACTGGACTTTCGAGAATCCGCATCGTTTGTTTGATAAACTTAAAAAAATGGGTCATGGTTTTAATTTTCAGCAGCGTGACCTGGCTGAATTTATCGCTGATGTGCGTAAAAACGGTCTGGGTGCGACCATAGCTGACCGTAACATGTGGGGTGCCATGCGCATGACCCCAACTGATCTTTCCGATGTAACGGGGGCATCCTATACTTACCTGATTAATGGACACGGTCCCGAAGATAACTGGACCGGGTTATTCAATCCCGGTGAAAAAATCCGCCTTCGGATTATTAACGCATCCGCGATGACCATTTTTAATGTCCGAATTCCAGGCCTTCCCATGACTGTGGTGCAGGCAGATGGGCTTGATGTTAAACCAGTTGAAACCGATGAATTCCAAATGGGTGTTGCAGAGACCTATGATGTGATTGTTGAACCGGATAATCGTGCCTATACCTTTATGTGTGAAAGCATTGAAAGGGCCGGATATGTGCGGGCAACCCTTGCACCGCGTGCCGGAATGACAGCAGATGTCCCTGCCCTACGTGAACGTCCCAAACTGACCATGAAAGATATGGGCGGAATGGATCACGGTGATATGGATCATGGGTCGATGGACCATGGCACAATGGAAATGGGTGAAATGGATCACGCCGCTATGGGACACACCATGCCAGAGCCGGAACCGGAGATGGATCATTCACAAATGGATCACGCCGCGATGGGGCACATGATGCAGGAACCGGAACCGGAAATGGATCATTCACAAATGGATCATGCGGCAATGGGTCATGATATGTCAGCGATGAATAACGGGGAAATGCAGGCGCATAATCATGTTAAAAATTATGGTGTTGTAAATACGGCCATGGCGCCAGTCAGTCGCTTAAACGAACCGGGTATAGGTCTTGAAAATGTACCGCACCGGGCGCTGACCTACATGGATTTGGAAGCATTGACCATGAATCCAGACATGCGCGCACCGGAACGGGAAATTGAACTTCATCTTACCAGTAATATGGAACGGTATATGTGGTCCTTCGACGGTGTTAAATTTTCCGAAGTAAAGGATAATATCTATTTCAAAAAAGATGAACGTCTGCGCCTTACCATGGTCAATGACACCATGATGCCGCATCCTATTCACCTTCATGGTATGTTTTTTGATGTGGTCACCGTCGATGGAAGCCATTTCAAACCACGAAAACATACGATTATCGTAAAACCAGGCGAAAAACTTTCGGTGGATATCACCGCCGATGCCATTGGCGACTGGGCGTTTCATTGTCACCTTATGTATCATATGCATGCAGGAATGTTCAGGGTGGTATCTGTCCGTGAGCAACTTACCCATCAGCAAATGGGCCACCATATGGATATGGGAGATGCGTCATGAAGAAAGTTATCTTAGTATTTCTTGCGCTTGGCACATTTGCACATGCACAGGAACCCATCGATGAATATTATACACCCGAAGAAATGGCAGCGTCCCGTATGATGCTTAAAAAAATGCATGGCGCGACAAACCACCTGTTCCTGATGGCAGATAAGCTTGAATTCCGCGATGTTGAGGGCGGCGCCCTCGCATGGGAGGCCAAGGGCTGGTACGGCGGCGATCATGAAAAACTGTACTTCAAATCGGAAGCGGAATTTGGTTTTTCGGAAGATGAATTTCACGAAGGCGATGTTGAAGCCGGCTACAGCAGGGCCATTTCACCCTTCTTTGATTTCCAGGCTGGGATTAAGCAGGATTTTGCCGCGGGCCCAAAAAGAACGTATGGAACCATTGGCATCATGGGGCTTGCTCCTTACTGGTTTGAAATTGACGCCGATATTGAAGTCAGTAACAAGGGTGACATTGCCGCCAATTTTGAAGCGGAATATGAACTGCTGCTTACACAACGCCTCATTCTTCAACCTGTTGCTGAACTATCTATACAGTTTCAGGATGTTCCGGAACTAGGTATCGGGTCAGGGTTCAGCGATTTGGAAGCTGGCCTTAGATTACGTTATGAAATAAAGCGCGAATTTGCGCCTTACGTGGGTGTTCACTGGCATCAAAGCTTCGGTCGCACAGCGGATTTTCACCGCATGGAAGGCGAAGGCACAAGCGAAGTCAGCGTCGTTGCGGGCGTCAGGCTCTGGTATTAAACATATTCAGGGGGTGGGTTTATTCTCGTTTTCCCACTCCCTAATAACTGTCAAGGAAGGCTTTTAAATACATATCGGTGATAATTGCATCATGCCCGATGGGGGTATTTTGCATTACACGATGCGGATCACGTGCAAAAATTATTTCGCTATTGAGTATCTCTTTGCTATCTAAGCTGTTAGAATATTTAGAAGTCATTGAAAGTGGTGTTATTTGATCATCGGTTCCTACCACCAAATGAAACCTAGCATGTCCAGATAAGTTTGCCAATTCATTCACAGGAGAAAGTCCGGGAAGGTCTGATAGCCACCGTTCATTACCTGTGCGTTCATACATATGTTGTCGCCAGGCTTTTAAATCACAAGGGCATGCTGCAAGAAGCGCGGTGCTTGCAAGATCAGGATGGCGGTTCATAATGATTGCGCTGATGGCCGCCCCACCACTGTGACCGAAAAGCGTTGTTTTAAGCGGATATTCGCTTTGGACGGCACTGATGACTTCTGCGAGCGCATTGACCACTTCCAATGTGTAATTATCACCCATTTTATAACCGACATCGCCTTCAGAACTGTCTCCACAGCCGTCTTCGTAGCCCGGACGAAGCACGGCGACCGCCATGGCTCCTTCTCTGTGGCCAACGATTCGTCGTGCCATATCATATTGATAACTCGGTGGGCCAAAGGCGCTATCTCCGTGAAAAAAGAAAATAAGCTCTTCTGCGTCCCTCTCTTCCGGTTCACAAATCATTATTTTCTGTTTACCGAGGGCAGTATTGATGTAGCGAATATCATTCTCTGAATTACAGAACCACTGGTATTCCTGCGCCTTAGCCG
>JAUILB010000110.1 GCA_030432815.1 Alphaproteobacteria bacterium
TATCCAGGTGGCCCCGCGGCTATACTAGCCAAAAATAATATTACAAAAGTAGAAGTACTTGATTTTGAAGATTTCGGCATGGAAGCCGTTTGGAAAATAGAAGTAAAAGATTTCCCGGCATTCATTATCGTCGATGACAAGGGTAACGACTTCTTCAAAAAATTATAGAACCTATAATGAACGACAATGATGACAGCTTAAAGAAACATTCCGTCGTCATCGCCGGACATCAGACCAGTATTACACTTGAAAATATTTTTTGGCGAACTTTGAAAAAAATTGCAAAAGCAGAAAACAAAAGTCTCAAAGCCCTGATCACAGAAATAGATGAAACGCGGACAACCAATTTAAGTAGCGCGATCCGTGTTTATATCATCAAGAAATTATCTGATTAATTCTGAGGAGGTGGAGGACGCTGGAATAAGCGTTCTAAAAGCCTTGTCCCAAGTTCCTCTACTGATTCCGGTTGATTTTCCTGTTGATTTTCCTGTGTTTCAGTAGTCGGTTGTTGTTCCGGTGGCTGCTCTGCTGCCTGTTCCGGTGGTGGCGGGGTGGAAAAATCTTCCAGTGGGGTTGTCGTTACATCGCCCTGTGCCGGCGCAGGTTCACCATCAGTAGCTCCCGGCCTGTTTGTTGGCGTTACGCCCGGTATACCACCGAAAATATCGCCAATCCCACCATTTCCTTCTACCATATTCTGTAAAAGGCTCGCTGCTATCTTTTCACCAACATATCCTTCAAGTTGGGCCGTATTATAAGAAATCTTCGGGTCATGCAAATCACCAAGCACACTGATGCCAATTGGTGGTGCATCAGGATGATCTACAAGTGACATATCACCTGACAGGTTCATTTTCCACTGCGCAAGGTTTACTCCCATATCAACTGCACTTTCCGCGCCCATCATTTTTACATCAAACGGGCTTAATTTTATAAAACCATTAGATGTTGTTATGATACTTGACCCGCCTTCATAAGGTGTTTGCCCGCCGGAAAGTGCACTCGTCAGCAAATTGAGCAGTCCTGTTTGATTACTTAAACCATCAAGCCTGTCACTTAAAGCGGGGATATCAATACCGTGAATTGTACCCGGTGAAGCCGTGACTGTTCCATTACCACTCAGTGAAGAAATAAGCTCTTGTTGACTTAATCCTTTACCTGTGAATTTCTGTTCCATATCAAAATAACCGCTAACGGGACTAATACCGGCAAAAGAGCTAGTCGCATCAACAATTGTCGCATTTTTAAGAGACATGTTCATATCCAGTTCACCCTGGCTGCTAAATGTCCCTGCTACGGCGACATCCCCACCAAAAAGCTTTCCTGAAAAGTTAGTGATATTTAATATCCCATTCTGAAGTACAGCATCAAAGCGCGGATTTTCAAAATTATATTGTTCATAATTAATGCGGTTGGCGGTAATGTTCGCGCGCCCCTCATATTCTTCAAGCGCTGCAAGCTCCATTGGTTCGCTGCTCCAATTGCCCCATTCGTCATCCTCGGCAACTTCTGCAGATGCTTCCATAAAGTCCGCTACGGGTACCGTATCCAATACAAGATTAAAATCAAAAGTACGTTTCCCGCCATCTTCCACAACAGCATCAAGGGCGCCAAGTTTGCCGGAACCAGTGACTTTTGTTGGTCCAACAGTGCCGACAATATTATTCAATGTCACTTCAGTCATATTTCCTGAAGCCATAAGATCTAAAGCAAGCGGCCCAAGATCAGGATTGGAAGGTCTGAAGTCACTGCCCATTCCGCGAATAAATTCCCGCATATCATCACTTTGAATATTAACGGCTAGATCAAATGAACTTATTTCGCTTTCCTGCAAATTTGTACGGCCCTTTAACGCTAAAGTTCCACCTGAAACTGTCCAGTTGCCATCAATATCAACGAGTTCTTTTGTTCCTTTTAAAGTCGTTGTCACAGCAAAAGGGCGATCATCGTTAGCCGATGCCTTAACAAGTGGTAAATCAAACTGGTCGATAAGGCTTGTAAGGCTCGGGTTTGATGCAACGATTTCAAGGTCTACACTGCCTATATTTGGTAACTGTGAAAGTGTTGCGCTTCTGACTTCTCCCTTAATGTCAGCTTTTGAACTGCCAATTGTTGACTTCAGGTCAAGATTAAGTTGTTCAAAGTTACCATTCATCCGCCCATTAACAGAAACAGCTCCGACATTCGCAATGTCAAATGCAGTTTGAAACCTGAATGCGCGCTGTAAAGGTACCAGTGATGTTGCCGTCGTATTAAAGGATGTTTCAAACCGCGGATTATCCGCAAGATTATTACCAATCAAAGAACCATTAAGATTAAATCCGGCATAATTTTCAACATCAATGCTTTTAGCGTTTAAAGAACCTTCAAATAATTCTCCGGAAAGAGAAACTTTATTTATGGAAACACCCTGCATTGTAACATTTGAAAGTTCAATCTGGTAGTTTGCGTCAAAATCTGCAAGGATTGCCACCGATGATTTGAGATCCGTTTCACTTTCATCTTCGATCAGATAATTGTCAATATTCAGGTTTTCCAATGCAACATCAAGGCCCATTGAAGGTCTATCCTGCAACGCATATGACACACCTCCTGAATATCTGAAGGTATCAAGACTACCGTCCATTCCGTATAATTGAATCATATCCGGCACGACCTGAATACCGCCACTATAAGCCAATCTCGTAAGCCTTCCTTCCGGTATTGTTGATGTATCAATTTTTAGCCAGTCAAGGAAAGCACGGAAATTCCCTGAATTAAGACTTACATTTCCATTAAAAAATGGTTTGTTTTGTGGGGCGCTGAATGCTCCCCTGAGCGAGAACTCTGATCCGCCGGGCATGTTTACACGCGCCTTGGTAAGATCAAGCTCACTATTGGATGCTGTTATATCCAAGTCCAGCTGACTGGCGATTTTATCATTATATTGCAAAGCACCTAATCTGAACTCAAATGTTCCTTCTATTTTCTCCAGAAAACTATAATCAAATTCTTCCGTATTTTGGCTTGTGCTTTCCAGATTTTCCGCTTCATTATCAAGTGCAGGTAAAAAACTGTCCAGGTTAAAACTATTGATGGTCAAGCCGCCATCAAAACGGGTAAGGTCCCCAAAGGTTGCTTTTAAGTTGCCAGTGCCCCTGCTTTCACCCATTTCAAAACCAAAAGCAGAAATGTTTATTGCATCACCACCATAGGCCAACGTCGTTTCAAGCGATAAAGGGTGGTTATATTCAGGTCCGTTCTGGTTTGTATTTTCCGGATCAAGAAGTGATAACGCCAGAAACACATCACCTACTTCATCAGCATCAAGATTTATTTTCCCATCTGCCTGCGGTGAAACGTCATCCGGAAGGAAACCACCTACAAATTTTATCTGAACATTATCATCAAGAAGTCCCGCAGTCAGATTTACCGGCACCTTCCGACCATCCCTGAATGTACCGACCATCAGATCAAGAGAAACAGGAAGGTTTTTATACCGCGCGTCGCCCGAAATTTCAAATGGCCCCTCAAGACTGTCAATTGTGACATCAGCATTTATCATTCGAACAAGTTCCTGTGTCCCTGTTGAAAAATCCTGATAGCTTAACTGACCATTTTCAATTTGAAATTGGTCGAAACTATAATCCGTACCTGTATCAGTCGTATTTTGTTGTTCTTCTGCCGTTCCAAACTCCCAGTTGCCGCGACCATTTTCATCAATCTCGATTGCGACTACCGGCTCAACAAGAATAAATTTAGTGACCTGTACTTCACCTCTTAAAAGGGGGAAAAATGCAACATTCACATCAACTGATTTTAAAGTGATAAAATTTTCTGCCTGCCCTCCTGCCACATTTGAAACACTTACATCCTCAGCAGAAAATGACGGCGATGGCAGAACTGTAAGCGACAGATCACCATTAATTGCAACATTGCGGCCACTTAAATCTGACGCCGTGTTCACAATTTGTGTTTTATACTGATTCCAGTCTAAAAAACTGGGTATCACCAACGCACTGCCAATTAATAGAATTAGTAATATGCCGGCGCCAATGCCTATCTTTTTCATTTTTCTCCGCCTAATCCCCGAAAAAATGAGTATTGGAACAATAAATCTTCCATTTCAGTTATATATAACGTGAAAATCGTGGCAATAATAGGTCAATAATTTATGAAAAAAAAAGTAGAAATTAGAAAATTGATGAATAGACTCTGATATATGCTCAACAAACTAGCCAGAATTAAACGATACTTAATTCAAAACCAAATTCGCTTGCGAAATTATATAAATCTCCACGATAAATCCGTAGGCGTATTTCTGGCTATTTGTGTTGGCGCTATTGTTGCACTTGCAGCAATCGTTTTTCGGTATTTGATCCACTTTACTCAGGCTATTGCCCTCGGTGAATTTCAGGAAAACATTTATGAATATGTGGATAGTCTTGAATGGTGGCATATTCTTGGCTCAACGGTAAGCGGTGGCTTTGTAGTCAGTTTAATATACTTCTTTTTTATGAATGAAAAAAAAGCCGGTGCAATCGCCGAAGTCATGCATGCAAACAGCTATAATAATACCAAAATGCCGCTAAAAGACGGTATCTTCAGCGCAATCACCGCTGCTATAGCTCTTGGCACGGGCTCAGGTGCCGGGCGCGAGGGGCCGGTTGTTCATCTTGGTGCAACGCTTTCATCGTGGGCTTCGAACCGTTTGCATTTATCACCTAAAATGTGTCGCACTCTTTTCGGGTGCGGTGTTGCAGCGGCGATTTCTGCTTCTTTTAACGCGCCTATTGCCGGGGTCTTTTTTGCGCTTGAAGTCGTTCTCGGACATTATGCCTTACATGCATTTGCGCCAATTGTTATATCCTCTGTAACAGCTACAATAATATCCAGAATGCATTTTGGTAATTATCCTGCATTTATCATTCCTGATTATCAGATCGTAAGTCTGCTTGAATTTCCGGCATTTATGATGCTTGGTATTGTAAGCGCACTTGCGGCCATTATTATGATTAAAGCCATCTTCTATACCGACGATGTGGCCAATAAAATGCCGATCCCTTTATGGGCACGGCCACCCATAGGTGGCCTGGCAGTGGGACTGATCGCTATTTTCTGCCCTTATATTCTGGGTGCAGGTTACGGAACGACCGATGCCGCGCTGAAAAATATAATATCTATTGATCTTCTTATTATCCTGATAGTGGCTAAAATTGCTGTGACCTCGATTAGTCTGGCGTTCCGATATGGCACAGGTATATTTAGCCCAGCAATACTGCTTGGTGCTGTTGTCGGAAGCACATTTGGCTGGGTTGCAACACTGGCATTTCCTGATCTTGCCAGTAACAACGGTCTTTATGCCATCGTTGGAATGGGGGCAGTATCCTCGGCAATCTTAGGCGCACCCATTTCAACTATACTTATTATCTTCGAACTTACCGGTGATTATCAGATTACGCTTGCTTTAATGGCAGCTGTCGTTGTAGCCAACCTTGTAACAACACATTTTTTAAAAAGTTCATCCTTTTTCCATTTACAGCTAAAACGCATGGGACGTGACATGGAAGGTGGAAGAGCAAAACACCTCAGCCGGCAGATTAGAGTAGATCAAATAATGAAGCAGGACTTTGCAACAGTTGGTTTGGAAACTGACCTTGACCGTGTGAAAGAACTGATCATAAACCAGCGTTATAACAGTCTTTTCGTTCTTGATGATAACTTCCTGATCAAAGGGATCATCACATTAAACGAATTACGTGAAGGTTATCAGAAAGAAATTGAAGCGGAAAATTTAAATGCGGGAAAGATATGCAGAAAACAGACCTTCCACCTATCTCCCCGTGATACTCTTGAGCAGGCAATCTATCTTTTCAAACAAACCGGTGAGGACCGAATTGCCGTGATTTCCGATGAAGATGATTCTAAAATTGTCGGCGTCTTATCGCAACATAATTTACTCAGAGCGTACAATAAAATCCTGATCGAAGCCGAAGAAGGATAATTGTTTGAGCAACCAATAAATACATCTGTATTTATTGGTCATATAAGCTATATATGACCCATGACTGATCCATTCGACCTTGATAATTTACCTGATACTTCTTTGCCTGATACTGCAACTCAAAATCAGACACCGCCATTTTATCTTGAAGGCTTGAACCCCCCTCAATTGGAAGCCATAGAACACGTGGATGGGCCGGTTCTTGTGTTAGCTGGTGCTGGAACGGGTAAGACACGGGTTTTAACAACGAGACTGGCGCACATCCTGGCTACCGGGAGGGCCTTTCCAAATCAGATTCTGGCCGTGACCTTTACCAACAAAGCGGCCCTTGAAATGAAAGAACGTGTAGGTGCTATTATTGGGGACGCCGTTGAAAACATGTTCTGGCTAGGAACATTTCATTCTATTTGTGTAAAAATCCTGCGCCGCCATGCAGACCTGGTTGGACTTGGCAGCAATTTTACCATTCTTGATCAGGATGATCAGGTCAGGCTTATAAAACAGATCATCCGCGTAGCAAATATTGACGAAAAAAGATTTCCACCGCGCATGCTTGCTGGCATTATTGACGGGTGGAAAAATAAAGGGTTACTGCCTGCACAAGTACCGGAGGGAGATGCCTATTCTTATGCTGACGGAAAAGCAATAACATTATACCAGACTTATCAGGCAAGGCTTAAAGAACTTAACGCTGCTGACTTTGGGGATCTAATTCTGCTCTGTGTCACTTTATTTCAGAAAAACCCCCATATCTTGAAAGAATACCAGAACCGTTTCCGGTATATATTAATTGATGAATATCAGGATACCAATATTTCCCAATACCTGTGGTTAAGACTTTTGGCGATGGGGCATAAAAATATCTGCTGTGTTGGTGATGATGATCAGTCCATATACGGCTGGCGTGGCGCCGAAGTAGGTAATATCCTGAAATTTGAAAAGGATTTCGAAGGTGCCAAAGTTGTGAGACTTGAGCAGAATTACCGTTCCACAACGCATATTCTGGGTGCTGCTAGCGGTCTTATTCACAGCAATCAGGGCCGGCTCGGAAAAACATTATGGACAGCTGAGCAAGGGGGCGAAAAAGTTACTATTAATGCCGTGTGGGATGGCCGTGCAGAAGCGCGGGCAATCGGTGAAATTGTTGAAGACTTACAGCGTAAGAAACAACAACATCTAAGCGAAATGGCAATTCTTGTACGGGCTGGTTTTCAAACCAGAGAATTTGAAGAAAACTTCCTGACACTCGGAATCCCATACCGCATTATTGGTGGTGTACGCTTTTATGAACGGGCCGAAATCCGCGACGCAATGGCTTATTTGCGTGTGATACAGAATGCGGATGATGATTTGGCATTTGAACGGATCATAAATGTCCCCAAACGCGGTATTGGTGATACCACCGTGGCGAAATTGCACAGAATCGCACGCTCGGGAAGAACGTCCCTGATGCGCGCTTCGAAAGATATCGTTGAAACCGAAGAACTTGCAAAAAAAGCACGTGAATCGTTACGGAACCTCATTGAAAAATTTAACAAATGGCGCGCTCTTTCAGCTGATATGAGCCATATTGATTTAACAGATACCGTGCTTGAAGAAAGTGGATATTACGACAAATGGCGAAATGACAAGTCACCCGATGCACCGGGAAAACTTGATAACCTGTCTGAACTGGTTCGGGGAATGGAAGCATTTGAAAATCTGGAAGAATTTCTTGAACATGTCTCATTAGTTATGGAAAATACAGCCGATAATCAATTCGACAGCGTAAGCATTATGACACTTCATGGGTCAAAAGGACTTGAATTTGATACGGTCTTCCTGCCGGGATGGGAAGAGGAATTATTCCCAAGTCGCAAATCCATCGAAGAACAGGGTGAGCGTGGTCTGGAAGAAGAAAGACGGCTTGCCTATGTCGGGATTACACGTGCAAAAAAAAATGCTCATATATTCTATGCTGCGACAAGATACATGTTCGGCAATTATATGAGCCCCATTCCATCAAGATTTATAGAAGAGCTTCCGAAAGAGCATATCGAAAAACTGGGGCAGCAGGGACTACACAGCCTTGATCCAGGGGGATATAACACAGCATCAAGCCTGGGTTTCAATTTTGGTGAGGGGCGCGAAAATTATCAGCTTGACCGCAGTAAGGCCAAAAAGAAAACATCAGGCATGCCCGTTAAAAAAACTATCTTACAATCAGACTATTCTGTGGGTGATCGTGTTTTTCATGACAAATTTGGTTATGGTACAGTAACGACCATTGATGGTAATAAATTAATGATTGATTTTGAAATGGGATCTTCGCGAAAAGTAATGGACAGTTTTATTAAACTGGCGTGATCTTATCTAATTCTGATTTTACTGTTGCGCCTTGCCGCTTCATCAATCACTTCTTTTGGGTTTCCAAATACATCCAGACGTCCGGAACCTTCACCGTCAAAGACCACTCTTTCCGTAACATGTATCCTTGTGTTTCCCGAACCTTCTACTTCAACCTCAGCAGAGCGGCATATCAGATCACGGGCATCAATATCGCCTGAACCTTCAACTTCA
>JAUILB010000427.1 GCA_030432815.1 Alphaproteobacteria bacterium
TTTGCGCCGGCCCCGTCAGCAACTGATGCTTCACCCGCACCCCATGCTTCATAAGCCCCCCAAAGACCTCGTGTGATCCATTCCCCTTCGGGAATGTTGGGCAGGATACGCTGAATTTCCGCGCGTAGTGCATCGTCATCAGAAACTTTAAGCAGGTTCGCATCATTAAGCTGTGCCCCTGCACCGTTAAGATGCGAATGACCGTCCACAAAACCCGGCATCAGCATCCGCCCTTTAAGATCAATGACCCGTGTACCGTCACCAATATAGGTGGCGGCTTCATCATCATTATCGAAGATGGCGACAATTTCGTTCCCTTTAACGGCAACACCTTTAGCCCACGGGCGGTCTTTTTCAACCGTATAAACATCACCACCCATGAAAACCACATCAGCGGCATTTGCATTATCCATGGTTGCCTGATTATTATTATTTTCCGAAGCCTGCTCACTACAGGAACTTAGTAGCAGGGCCGCCAGGGCAAGGCCTAACGATCCGGCAATTTTTAATAATTTCATCTTGTTCTCCCTTTGATATTCTTAAGTAAATATTATTTTTACACGCAGCTGAATATAATATATTTTTCAAAAATTAATAGCAGGGTTTATGTAAATTTATGCCTTTTTTGGCAGTTTTAGAGGAAAAAATGGATATTCCATATAAATATGCCGGCGAAAAAGGCGACTATATAGACAACTATTACTCCCGGACACTTGATAGTGATGAAGGATTCGCTTCCCTGAATGAAAATATAAACACGCCTGTGTGTGTGATCGGTGGTGGCATGGCCGGGGTGGCAACGGCCCATAGCCTGGTTGAAAAAGGCGAAAAACCAGTACTCATCGAAGCAAACCGTATCGGGTGGGGCGCATCAGGGCGAAACGGCGGATTTGTAAGCTCCGGGTATGCCAAAGGGGCACGGGACGTTGTGAAGATGGTGGGGGAAAGTCATGCCAGAGAACTTTATAAGCTGACCAATGCCGCGCTTGATACCATAAATCGTCGGATGGGGGATCGTGCGGACGAGCTTAAGGAAAATAATTACGGACATTTTGAAGTATCGTGGTTTAATGAACCCGGTGTGGTTGAAAGTTATGTTGAATTTATCAATGATCTGCTTGGCGTTAATTATGAATTCTGGCCACGGGAAAAATTTCGCAACTATTACCATTCTGATCATTATTATGATGCCTTTTTAAAGCCGCAGGCCCTTCAGCTTCATTCGTTGAATTACACCCGCCATTCCGCAAAATCGGCTGAAGCAGCTGGCGCGCGGATATTTGAAAAATCACCAGCGCTTGATATCAGCAAAACGGAAAATGGCTGGAAAGTAATCACCGAACGGGGTTCCGTTACAGCTGACCAGATTGTCATGTGCTGTAGTGCCTATATTGGCAATCTGAATTTCAGACTGTCAAATGCGACCCTTCCTGTGGCGACCTATATAATGCTAACCGAACCACTTGGGGACCGTCTTAAAGATGCCATAGAAGGGCGGTGGGGAGTCAGCGACAATCGGGTTTCATCCAACTATTACCGTACCCTTGATGATACAAGCCTGTTCTGGGGCGGGCGCGTCAGCATGTTT
>JAUILB010000428.1 GCA_030432815.1 Alphaproteobacteria bacterium
GTATCGCCGCTATGAAACAAACTGGTTTGGAAATGTCGGTAAAATTTAAAGAAACATCTTTAGGCGGATTGGCTGTTAGCATTACAGAATGCTAAAAACCCTGTCCTTCGACTATTCAAGAACCAGGACTTAGTTGAGATAAAAAGCAACATTGGTTCGAAGGAATAAGAAAACGGTGACGTCTTTACTGTCGCACGAACCAAATGCCGTGTCAGCAATACCGACTTCAGGATAACAGCCATATCGCTTTTTATCAGCTTCAATCCGACCTTGAAGGTCATTATTTTTGTGTTGCGCGTTCCGGGAAAGTTCGTCAGCATGCGCCAGCCTTCTATCTGTTAGGCTGACACTTAGCTTGGCGCCAAATTCTACTATCTTGCTTTGCTTACCCGGATAATGGGACGAATTTACGGTTGACTGCCGTCTGCACCTTACGCTTGCGCTTGCGTATTTCAACAAATAAGGACGGTGCAAACGGTGCTTCTGACTGTAGACTGTAATCCTTTCAGGCCAATGAAATAATATAAATACGGATTCTCGCGGATTTGTTCAACCGTCTCATCATCCAGAACCGATAACCTTAATAATCACTGCGCCATTCACAATACGCGCATCTTCGGCCGAACAACCTAACGTTGAAGACAGTTCCTTATGATAGCGATACACCAGATCATCTCATGGAATGCATTCATTCAGCTTTACCCAGCCATTGTCAGGATAGATTTGTCTGGTGACATATCCCCGTTCCGGAACTACCTGGGCCCAAATGATACTTTATCAACTTAGTTCGAACGGCAACACGGATTTTACCCATATATCAAGGATATATCCCTATTTTGAGCGCAGTTTGATGTTTAATACGATCACCGTTGCCAAACTGGATAAATTGCCATTACCACGTATATTCAAGTCTCATTTGCCATACGACTATATTCCCAAAGATGCCGGGAAATACATCTACATTGCCAGGAACGGCCAGGATGTGGCTGTTTCATATTACCATTTTCACCGTATGCATCTTGGCTTTAAAGGCGATTTTAATGAATTTTTTAACCTGTTTTTAAAAGGAAAAGTTCTATACCGATCATGGTTTAGGCATATCAATGGATGGTTAGCACACAAGGATTACCCCAATGTACTGTTTTTATGGTATGAAGATATGCTTAAAAATTCTGAGAAATATATCCGCAAAATTGCTGATTTTTGTGAGATTCAAATTGAACCGGAACAGTGGCCAGAAATATTAAAAAAAACCACCTTTGAATTTATGAAAAAACATGCAAAACAATTTGACCCCATTACAGAAAGATAGTTGATGACGGCCTTATAGAAGACGCATTTTTCCGTCAGGGAAAAGCAGGTGAAGGTAAACAATATCTGACAGCGGAGCAAAAAATACTTTTTCAGGAAAATTACGACAAATACATTAATGCTTGAAATTAGCTGGTTACAAACATATCCGGTTTAACACATTAAACAGAATCGGCGTCTGTTTAAATTCTGGACAATAATTCAAGCATCCTGAACTAAGCTGCTTTTATAATATCTTATAGAATTATTAAAATTTGACTTAAAAC
>JAUILB010000111.1 GCA_030432815.1 Alphaproteobacteria bacterium
TCCGAACCTGCTGGTCATCGCCTTTATGAAAGAAAATTATGATATTGAGGTAAGTTTTCTATCCTGGATGATGTTTGGTATCCCGGCCACGATTATCATGCTGCCAATCGCATGCTATGTGCTAACCAAACTTGCACATCCGTTTGATCTTTCGGAAAATTCGGTCGCGCATGATATTCTGCAGCAGAAACTCGATGATATGGGCCCAATCAGTGTGCCGGAAAAACGCATGGCAATGGCTTTTGCTTTTGTAGCGTTTATGTGGGTGTTCAGAACCCCCATTCAAAATAATCTTGGTATGATGTCTTGGCTTAGCGATGCGCTCATTGCTATTGGCGGCGCAATATTAATGTTTATGATACCTTCAGGGTCGGATGATCCGAAAAATGCGAAGCTGCTTGACTGGGAAACAGCAAATACATTGCCCTGGGGCGTACTGTTGCTCTTTGGCGGCGGCTTAAGCCTTGCAGCCGCCGTAAAGACAACAGGGCTTGCTGTCTGGATTGGAAGCGAAATGGGTGTCATCGGAACATTGGATTTAATTTTCATTGTCCTTATTCTGACAACACTAGTTGTATTCCTCACAGAACTGACAAGCAATACAGCAACCGTGGCAACATTGCTTCCTATTCTTGGCGCACTTGCCGTTGCAACCGGCATTGATCCCATGATGTTGTTTGTACCGGTTGCCATATCTGCAAGCTGCGCGTTTATGTTGCCCGTTGCGACCGGGCCCAATGCAGTGGTTTTTTCAAGCGGGCAGGTTACAATTCCCCAAATGGCTACTGCCGGATTTAAAGTAAATCTGTTTGCAATCTTTGCCGTAACGGCAGTCAGTTATTCACTGGTACCGATTATTTTCGGATAAATGTTGGCAATTCGCCAGAATCAGCGCATATAGAAGCCTATGACAGACAATAAAGCTAAAATAGTAACATTTGGTTGTCGCCTCAATACATATGAATCAGAGGTGATAAAGAATCATGCCTTGAGTGCAGGGCTTGAAAATACGGTTATTTTTAATACCTGTGCGGTTACAGCAGAAGCAACAAGACAAGCAAAACAATCCATCAGACGGACACGTCGGAAAAATCCCGACGCCAGTATCATCGTAACCGGATGTGCTGCGCAAATTAATCCGAAACAGTTTTCAGATATGGAAGAAGTCGATCATATTCTGGGAAATCAGGAAAAACTGAGTGCTGAAAGCTACCATGATTTTGGTATCTCAAAATCAGAACGTGTAGCCGTCAATGATATTATGTCGGTCAGGGAAACAGCCCCACAACTGATTGACGGATACGAGGAAAGATCCCGTGCTTTCGTGCAGGTACAAAACGGCTGTGACCATCGCTGTACTTTTTGCATTATCCCTTTTGGCCGCGGTAACAGCCGTTCAGTTCCTGCTGGCGAAGTTGTCAACCAAATTAAGAGGCTGGTGGACAATGGCTATCAGGAGGTAATCATCACAGGTGTTGACATTACATCCTACGGCCCTGACCTTCCAGGTAATCCGACCCTCGGTTCACTGTGCCAGAAAATCCTTAAAAATGTACCTGGCTTAAAAAGGCTGCGCCTTAGTTCGATTGATTCGATTGAAACCGATGAAGCCCTTTTTGATATTATTACGGGTGACAGGCGGATGATGCCTCATTTACATCTATCCCTTCAGGCGGGCGATAATATGATTTTAAAACGTATGAAACGCCGTCATACACGGGAAGATTCAATTGAATTTTGTAATCGAGTACTTGAAGCTCGGCCCGATGTGATTTTCGGTGCCGATATTATCACCGGATTTCCAACCGAAACGGAAGAAATGTTTCAAAATTCACTTGCCCTTGTTGATGATTGCAACCTTACCTATTTACACGTATTTCCATACTCGGAACGAGAAGGCACCCCCGCCGCGCGCATGCCGCAGCTTGATAAGAATATACGCAAGGAACGGGCGGGACGATTACGTGCATTAGGTGAAACAAAAGTCGATCAGCTTTTTAAGTCAATGATTGGCAAACAGGCCAGCATTCTTGTTGAAAAGAAAATGAAGGATGAAAAGGCCGTGATCGGTCATAGCGAACATTTTGCGCCAGTAAAAATGATGGGTGAAGCTGAAATCGGGCATATTGCAAATGCCACTGTCACAGGCTATCAAGATGGTATTCTGATTGCGGAACATATTCATGACTGATAATGAAAAAAAACTAGGCTGGTTTGGCCGCCTTAAACAAGGTCTTAAAAAAAGCTCTTCTGCCCTTACAGAAGGGATTACCAGCATATTCACCAAAAAACGCCTTGATGCGTCCACGCTTGAAGAACTGGAAGACCTGCTGATTATGGCCGATCTTGGTGTTGCCGTTAGCCGCCGGGTGTGTGACCGGCTTTCAAAAAACAGGTTCGATAAATCCATTTCCGCTGAAGAAGTGCAGCAGGCGCTAGCCGAAGAAATTGGTGAAATCATGCAGGATGTGGCCGTACCGCTAACAGTTTCTGGTGATAATAGACCACACGTAATTTTGATGGTTGGCGTAAATGGTGCGGGAAAAACTACAACCATCGGAAAACTTGCCAAACAATTTAAAAACCAGGGCAAGAGCGTGATGCTCGCTGCCGGGGATACATTCCGCGCGGCTGCCATCGAACAGCTTCAAATCTGGGGCGAACGAAATGACGTTCCGGTTATAAGCGGTAAGGAAGGGTGCGATGCAGCCGGGCTTGCTTATGATGCCATTCAAAAAGCAAAAGAGACCGGTACAGATATTCTGATGATCGATACCGCAGGACGGTTACAGAATAAAAGTTATTTGATGGATGAGCTGAAAAAAATAATCCGCGTTATCAAAAAGTTTGATGATACAGCACCCCATGATACTGTGCTCATTCTGGATGCTACAACAGGACAAAATGCAATCCTGCAGACAGAAGTTTTTCAGGAAATGGCCGGAATTTCAGGTATTATCATGACCAAGCTTGATGGTACAGCACGTGGCGGGGTTTTGGTTGCCTGTGCTGAAAAATTTAAAATCCCCATCCATGCCATCGGAGTTGGGGAAACAATTGACGATTTACAGCCATTTGATCCTAATGACTTTTCAAAAATGCTGGTTGGTATAGAAACAGAGTAAAAGGGTATAAAATGAACCAAATTATTAAACTGCTTATTGAACTTGGGCCTTTAGTTGTATTTTTCTATGCCAATAGTCATTTTTCAGATGAAAATGGTGTTGGTGGTCTGATCCCCGCGACCCAGGTATTCATGGTTGCCATGGCTATATCCATGGTTGCTTCGAAAATTTTGCTTAAAAAAATAGCCCTCATGTTATGGATTTCAGCCGGTCTTGTTGCCATTTTTGGCGGGCTTACCATCTATTTTGAAAGTGAAATTTTCATCAAAATCAAACCAACAATTCTTTACACTTTATTTGCCATTACGCTTTTAGGCGGTTATTTTTTTGGCAAGCCATTTTTAAAAAACATCATGGAAGCCGGGATGCCACCGATTGAAGAAATTGCGTGGATGAAAATGAGCCGAAATTGGGGATTATTCTTTATTGGCTGCGCTATACTCAATGAAATCTTATGGCGCAATCTTTCCAATGCTGATTGGATTTCTGCAAAAATATGGATATTTATGCCCCTTAGCTTCATATTCGCCTTTGCACAAATGCCCATTGTGCTCAAGCATCAGCTTGAAGAAGAAACCGAAGATTAAATTTTGATATCGATTATCTGACCAAGCCTTTCAAAGGTTGGCTGATTTGGTGCGAAAGATGAAGGTTGGAAACTTTCACGAAAATTTAAATTACGAGACTTCGCCTGTTCCTTATTAATATCTTCATTTTCCTGAAGTTTACTCAGATTTTTAAGGCGGATATCATCCTGAATTTTCCGTAGGGCATCGCGATTTTGCTGTATTAATTCTTCACGCTGACTATTTCGCGCCGCAACACGGGTATTGCGGTCTTCATCAATTTTCTTTTCCTGAAGTTGCTCACGTTGTGTTTGTTGCTGCTGCCTTGAAGCATCTAGCAAGGATGATAAAGAGACTAACGTCTGTGACTGTGAACCAATTTTCATAACATTTACCAATAGTTAAATCCCAATCCTACTTATTCAGGGATGGGTTTCAGACTTTCTGCCTGGTTGGAAAATGTCACTATTCTGCGACGTGATTCGCATTTTAAGGCATATTGGTTAATTTTTCCACTTCTTTTTGCAGCATATCTTTCTGTTCCACAGGTGCGTTATCGACAGCCGCCTGCATCGCGGCAATAGCATTATCCCGCTGACCAAGTACCAGATAGGACCTGGATAATTGTATCCATCCCTGTATATTGGTCGGATTTTCTTCCTGTCTTGCAGCCAGCTGCGCGACCATTTGCCGGATCAGTTCCTGTTGTTCACCTTCAGACATATTCTGGATAATTTCGGCCTGCTCGCGGCTGATGGATGGGGCCCTGCCAGCAGGAAGGTTTACGGCAATATCAAGCTGATTGGCAGCCCTACCGATCCATTGATCAATGAGCGGTAATAGCGGATCCTGATCAGGAAGATCAGCCCTCACACTCATCCAGGTTTCATATGCAGTTTCAACTTCACCAGCCTGATAATCAGCAAGCCCCAGAAAATACCTGATGCCCGGATGATCAGGATTCATTACCGCCGCCTTATTCAGGATAATCTGTGCGGCAGGGGTCACCCGTTCATCAGCAGCCATAATCAGGCTTTCAGCATACATAAGCTGATATTCAAATTCATCTGGCTTTAAAATATGTGCCCGATAAAGCGCCTGGGCTGCTGATTGGAAATTTCCCATATTCATTTCCAAGTTTGCAAGATATGCCCATCCTTCTGCTTCTTCCGGAAATTCATCCAACCGGTCTATTACGCGCTCTTTCATGGTTTTTAGTTGCTCTATTTGCTCAGCTTGCTGACCTTCAAGCTCTGCAAACTGATCCAAGCTTTTTGGAAAATCCGGCATCGCCGGTGTCCCAACCAGATAATAGAAATACCCTGAAAAAAGAATAATAAGACCAAGCAGAACCGTAATAACATGAGCAGGTTTTTCAATGCTCACTTCTTTTTGCTGTTCCCCCGCCGCTTTAAGCAGGCGGCGTTCAATTTCTATCCGGCTTCTTTTCGCTTCCGTTTCATCAATAAGGCCCTTTTCGATATCACCATCCAGTTCATGAAGCTGCGCTTTATAAACGGCAATATCAGGAGGAATATTTTCCTCTTCCTGACGAGCCCTTAAATAAGGGAATAAAATAAAGCCCAAAGCGATTAAAACAAGGATGATAAGAGCGACAATATACATCAGCAGTCATCCGCTTCAGTGAGTAATTCTTTCAAACGGGCCTGTTCATCCCTACTAAGTGGTTCCGCCGTAGTAATGAATTTCTGTTTTTTAAGATTGCGGTAAACCACATAAAATCCAACCAGTAATAAAATTAACGGCGAAAACCAGAGAACAATTGTTGCTCCCTCAAAAGGCGGTTTTAAAAGTACCCAGTCTCCATAACGACTGGTCATGAAATCAAGAACCTGCTGGTCACTATCACCCAGTGTAATGCGTTCACGGACAATCATGCGCAGATCTTTTGCAAGTGCCGCGTTACTATCAACAATAGATTCGTTCTGACAGACCAAACATCTTAACTGCTTCATAATATCCTGCGCCCGTGCTTCCTGTGCCGGGTCAGTAAGCCGTCCTTCATCAACGCCAACAGCGAGCGCCGCCAAGCTCATTGCAAAAAAGCATATGAATGTAGCAATAATCCTCATTAACGTGCACTTTCAAGAATTGGAATAAATTCATCTTCAAACTGCATTTCGAGAATCGGTCCAATATGCTTATATTTTATAATGCCGTTCTTAATGATATAGGTTTCCGGCATACCATACACACCAAATTCGATACCGACGCGGCCATTTTCATCCGCACCCACCTGAGTGTAAGGGTTTCCCTGTTCTTCGAGAAATCTTGTTATATTCCGTGCTCTGTCCTTATAGGCAACACCGTAAATTTTATAACCACGGTTTTTAAGTTCCATTAAAAATGGATGCTCCACATAACAGGGAGCGCACCATGACGCAAAAAAGTTCATGATGATAACATCTTCTTCCGTAGCGAGAGTTTCTGATGAAAAAGACGCTGTATCACTGCCCACTTCGGTAAGTGCGAATTCAGGAACAGGGTCATTGATCAGTTCCGACGGGATATTTGACGGGTTTAAACTTAATCCCACATAAAGCGCCAATGAAATGGCACAAAAAATAGCGAAAGGAATAAATTTATTCATTTATACCCCCTTGTCGGTGCACCCATGCGAAAGCGGCGGTCACTTAATGATATAAGACCCCCCAGAACCATGATGGCAACGCCGGCCCATAACCAGAGTTGAAGCGGTTTATAATAAAGACGCACGGCCCATTCGGTATGTTCCTTATTATTTGCTTCACCGATTACGACAAAAAGATCAGCAGATAATGTGCTTAATATGGCGGCTTCGGTCGTGGGCATCGGCGGTGTCATATAAACCCGCGCTTCCGGCTCAAGTGTTGTAATCGTGCTTCCGTCACGGCTTACATCAAATGTTGCTTTAACGGCAGTGTAATTTGGCCCGGCAATACCGTCCGTATCACGCAAAGTAACATCATATCCACCGATACTGGCACTATCGCCGTATCGCATGATATCCTGATGTTCGAGATTCCAGTATGATGTTCCGGAAATTCCAATCACGGCAATTGCAAGGCCCAAATGGCCAAAGCTCATACCCATTGATGCCCGTGGCTGACGAATAATACGTGCCATAAAACCCGACTTAAAGAGCTTCACCCGTTCTGCCCATTCAAACAGTGTGGATAGCAGCAACCAAAGCCCCAGGCCAAGCCAAACGGCAGCCATTATTTCACCACCATCCACGATATAAAATATGACAATTGTTGCAAGAAGAGCCGCCAGCATAATAAATTTTAATCTTCCCAATAAGCCGACAAGATCCGCCCGTTTCCAATTGGTTGACGGGCCAAGTCCCATCACAAGCAGCAAGGGAATCATCAAAAAACCAAATGCCATGTTAAAAAAGGGCGGTCCAACCGTAATCTTATCCCCGGTAAGTGCATCCCTGAGCAATGGATAAAGGGTTCCGAACAAAACAACCAGTGCAGCAACTGACAAAAGCAAATTATTGATCACCAGCATACTTTCCCGGCTAACAGGGGCAAATAACCCTCCCGGTTGCAACCTGTCCGCACGCATCGCGAACAGAAGCAGACTACCGCCGATTACTAAAAATAAAAATGCCAGTATAAAAACCCCGCGTTCCGGATCGGTCGCAAACGCATGGACAGATGTTAATACCCCGCTCCTTACAATAAACGTACCAAGCAGACTGAATGAAAATGCGATAATCGCCAGAAGGATTGTCCAGGCTTTAAGCGTATCACGTTTTTCAACCACAATAGCAGAGTGAAGTAGCCCGGTTGCGACCAGCCATGGCATAAAGGCGGCATTTTCAACAGGATCCCAAAACCACCAGCCACCCCAGCCTAGTTCATAATAGGCCCACCATGAGCCAAGCGAAAGGCCGGCGGTCAGAAAGCACCAGGCAAGCAATGTCCAAGGTCGCACCCATCTTGCCCACGCTGCGTCAACGCGCCCCGCTATCAACGCACCCACAGCGAATGAAAATGTCACCGAAAGCCCCACATAACCCATATATAAAAGCGGCGGATGAAACGCCAGGCCTGGATCCTGCAGCAAAGGATTAAGGCCATTTCCTTCCATCGGGAAGGGAAAAACACGTTCAAACGGGTTTGAGGTAAGAAGCAGGAACAAATAAAACCCAAAACCGACCATTGCCTGCACAGCAAGCACCGTTACATGGAATGATTTTGGCAGACGCCGCCCAAAATACGCAACCATCGCACCATATAGGGCAAGCACAAAAGCCCAGAATAAAATGGATCCTTCGTGGCTACCCCATGTCGCAGATATCTTATAAAGCAGCGGTTTTAATGTATGAGAATTTTTGGCGACATTAACAACAGAAAAATCCGAAACAATAAAAGCATACATCAACGCAAAAAATGAAATGGCAACGAAGAAAAATTGTCCGTAAGCTGCTGGAGCAGAGAGTGACATCAAACGCCCACGGTTTTTAAGCGCACCATAAAGCGGAAACGTTCCCTGAATAAATGAAAGCAAGCAAGCAAGAATAAGTGCAAAATGCCCAAGTTCAACGATCATATATCTTCTTCCGGATCTCTGAAAACACCGCGTTCTTTTAGGCTGTCCATGACTTCTTTTGGCATATAATTTTCATCATGCTTGGCAAGCACTTCCGTTGCAACAAATGGACCGGCGCTACGGACTTCACC
>JAUILB010000112.1 GCA_030432815.1 Alphaproteobacteria bacterium
AAGCCATCCACCCGCATCAATAATTCGTTTTATAGGGCCGGTATGGATTTGAATGCATCCTTTGCTGCCGACAAATACCATAATCGGAAGTTCGGTTTCTGCTGCCTTTTTTAGTGCGTAGCGGAATGCTGAATTTGAAACTTTAAACGCAAGGTCTTTGCCAACCAACCTTAAGGCTTGCAACCGTGATACGCCAAAATCGCGTAGTAGCTGAAAAAAATCATGTGTATCCTGTAGTGCAAGCCAATGAGCACGCATACGATCGGCCTCGATATTACTATCGGGTGTTTCTGAGGGAACCGGTGCATGGGCTGTTGTGTTTATTTCGGCATATTGATCTTCGGCAGTGAAAACATCAACTATCATGTCAAATGCTTCATGATCACTTTTATCGGTTAGATATATTTTATGAACGGACATGCCGGAAAGATCAAAAAACTGCAGGCTTTTACGTGTGCCGTGTGCCGTTTCTTCCTTGACTGCGAAACCAAAGTGCCAATGGCTAAAAAATATACGAAGGTCAATTTCCCTGTTAACGACAAGGGCAGAACCGGGATTTACCGACACTGCGCCGAATTTACCTTTTTTTTCATGGACGGCATCATCGTTTCTTGTAATGCATAATATTTCCCCCAGCTTTGGCATGCGCAGCAGAATTTTACCCCATTCATTTTTTAATCGGGTAGCGGTTTCGCCGATGCCTGTTGCGACAAGCTCACATTCGCTAACACCCATTTCGCTGGCGGCGTTTCGAATTCGTGTGTTTGGATTATCACTTTGGAAGGAAACCCATTTTTGTTTCAAGTCTTCCATATATGTTTTTTGATTTGTTGCGATCGCGGCCGTCATAATTTTCTCCTTAAAAAAATGAATGTGGGGTTTTGGCTGGCTCGCGATATGTTTATCGTTTTCCGCTGGCTGGCATAGTTGCTAACCCGTGTTTATTTTTGTAATTATTTTGTCAGTATCAATTTATCCTGCGATGTTTTTCTAAGTCTGTATTCCACATCACCATGCCTGATGATGACTTCTTTTTGGCCCTGTAGAAGTGACTTGCTGTCAATAGGTTTGTTATTGTCAGGTCGTCTTGAACCGGGATTTTGGGAGTTAAGATATGATTGATCTGTCATCGTATTTCTCTCGTCTAAAACTGATGAGATAATGTGAATTTGAAACTTCTTCCGGGCTGGCGGATAACGGTTGGATGAATGGAGTAGTCTTCATCAAACAAATTATCAATTGCAGCACTAAAGACAGTATTTTGGAATGACCCCTTAATTGGTGTCCAGCTGGCAAACATATCAACGGTCTGATATCCATCGGTGGTTACACTGTTTTCCGGCACATCATCCTGTGCTGCGGTGATGGTTGCGCGGGCACCAAGCCGTAGCCCGTAATCCATTAATTTAGCAGTCAGTCTAATAGTCATGCTATCCGCAGCGATGGAAGAAAGGCCTTCGTCGGTTAACGGGTTTCTACCCTTTGCGGTAAAGCCGCTAATGCCGACTGTGAAATAGTCACTGTCGTAACGTATATCACCTTCAAACCCGTCAATTTTGGCTTGTGCGTTTACATTCTGTGTTGTGCCGAAGAAAGTCATGGGGCCAAATGGGGGTGCGAACATAGGGGATTTTGCCGGATCCATGTATAATACCACCGTATCAACGAAATTTTCCACGTCGGTATTAAAATAGTTTCCACTTATAATGAAACTGTCGCCGTCTTTAAATATGCTGGACTGTCTGAACCGGGCTCCGACTTCCCAGGATTCTGCCTGTTCTGCTTCAAGCTGTGGTGTAGGTTCAAATTCATTTTGAACCAATGTGCCGGGTCCAAAACCACCGGGCACTGAAAAATGTATGCCGTCATTATAAAGTTCGGTTAGTGTGGGTGCACGAAATGCTTCGGAATAGCTGCCCCAGACATAGAATTGTTCGCTTGGATTAATGCCGACCGAAATGCGCGGTGTTACATCGCTTTCCTTGCGATCCGCAAATAGGCTGTTTGAATTTAATTCGAAATGATCATACCGGACACCGGGGATAATGGAGACAAGTCCATCAAGCATATCCAGTTCAAGCTGAGCATAACCGGCGATAAACTCTCTTGATGCATCGGGAAATTCCGGTCTGTCAACACCATTTCGTGTCCCGCTTTGTTCATCACTGAAATATTCAAATCCATATGTAAATGCGATGCTTGTGCCTTCAATGGCATCCAGCCGGCTGGTATTATGTAAATCAATTCCATATGATTTAAAACCTGACTTGTCCTGACGGTCATCAATGATGCGGTCTTCATTTACATCCACGTCGCCATAATGAAATACGAGCTTGAAATCGATCAGATTATTGTCAGGATTATTATAGGCGTAATTTCCCCGAATATTAAATTCTGATGTATCGCGGTCAACGACCGTTGTTGGTGATGAAATATCATCGGATGCTGTCGGGTTTAATCCATTACTTTCATAAAAATCAGCATTAATTTCAAGACGCTGATTTTCATCAGGTTCAAACCCGACCTTCGTGTGTCCGTTCAGGATCTTATCCTGGGTATCAATGATAGGATTTCCGGAACCGTCAATGAAATCTTCTGATGCTTCACGAAATACGATATTTGCAAGCATATCAATTTTATCGGTTTGCCCGAAAACGCCGCCGGAAGCGAGAAATTCTTCGCCATTGGATTGATATCCAAGGCGGGCCCTTGCGCCGATGGTCTGACCATCCATAAGAAGGTCTTTAGCACCCTTACTTTGGAGGGAAAGTACCCCGCCAATCGCACCGCTACCATAAAGTGACGATGCAGATCCACGGATTACTTCGACGCGTTTTATCAGCTCAGGATCGACAAAGAACCGTCCCCTGTGGGACAGATCAAAATTCTGACGGGCACCATCAAGTCTTAAGACCAGCTGTTGATCGGAAAACCCACGGATTGATGGTTCTTCGGCAATGCGGCGAGCACCGCCTTGTATAGATAGCCCCGGAACACCTTCCATCACATCACGATAGGAAAGGGGAATAAACTGCTCAATTTCTTCCTGATCAAGTACGGCGACCGCAGTTGGTGTTTCAAATACATTGCGTTCAGTTTTTGTGGCTGTGACGGTTATCACGTCTTCTGCATCCGGATATTGTTGCGCCTTTGCAACCGTTGGAAAGATGAGCGCTGCCATAACAGCCAATCTCGATGCACTATTTTTAAAATTCACAAGCAAACTCCTAAGTTAACCTTTGTTATTTGGTTCACGCTTGGCTTGCTTGTCCTGATCCATGGTCATGCGTTCAAAATTGACCTTTAAGGAAACAATGGCTGGCTCTGCTATTTGTTACTGTCTTACGACTCGTGAGTATATTCTATTAATAATAATTATTAATAGCAAGAGTTTTTAATAACGATTCTTAAAAAAGTTTTCAAAAATCTAAATGTGCTGACTCAGTTTTTCCAAAAGCGAGTCGACATTAATACAAGAACGGATAATATTTCGAGCCTGCCCAGTAGCATCGCAAATGAAAGCACCCATTTGGCGGTGTCAGGAAGGGTTTCAAAGTTTCCCGCTGGACCAATGACATTTCCGATACCGGGGCCAACATTGGAAAGTGCGGTACCCGCACCTGATATAGCCGTTTTAAAATCAAGACCAAGCAGGATAAGGCAAAGAGAAATAAATATAAAACTCATAAAAAATAAAAATATAAACACGAAAACTGAACTGGAAACAGTATCTGTGACTTTATGGTTATTGTATTTTGAAACGAATATTCCGTTTGGATAAAAATATTTTTTCAAATAATTTTTGATGGTTATGATCATTATCTGAAATCTGAATATTTTAATGCCACATGATGTTGACCCGGAACATCCGCCAATAAACATTATGAAGAAAAATATTACGGCTGACAGGTTCCCCCAAAGGGTGTAGTCCGTGGATGCATAGCCAGTTCCTGTTATGACTGATATCACATTAAACACCACATACCTGAATGAATTGGCAAGATTATAATCGCTGTTTAAATAAAGATATATGGATAAAGGGCCAATTATGCTTGCAAGTACAAGCAAAAACCCCCGAACCTGTTGATCGCAAAATACATATTTTGGGCCAGAATGCATCAATTTCAGATAAAGTACAAAAGGGATACTCCCGACAACCATGAATATTGAAATAACATAATCAATTGCGGCGCTGTCAAAATGCCCGATCGATGCATCGGAAGTGGAGAACCCGCCTGTGGAAATTGTTGTCAGGGCATGGCAGATCGCTTCGAAAGGTGTCATGCCGGCCAACGTTAATGCGGTTGCACACATTGTGGTAAGCCCAACATATAAAACGGAAAGTGAAGCTGCGAGCTTGGTTGAGCGGGGAATAAAATTTTCGCTGACATCAAATGCCTCAGTTCTGAAAAGCTGCATTCCTCCAATTTTTAATAATGGCATTATAGCGATACCCATCACGATAATACCCACACCACCCAGCCATTGCAGCAGACTTCGCCAGATGAGTATACCGGGCGGCATACCATCAAGCCCTGAAAGAACCGTTGAACCGGTTGTGGTGACGCCTGAAATTGCTTCAAAAAAAGCATCGGTAAAACTGATGTCAAGATCGGAGAAAATAAAGGGAAGGGATCCTACCAGCGGTATGGTAATCCATGTGGTTGTCGTAATAAGAAAACCCTGCTTTACCGATAATGATTTATAATTGCGTTTGTTGGCCAGATAAAGCAGTCCGCCGATAGCCGTTACAAGTCCGCCACACAATGCAAATACCCGCCAGTCAGGGTTATGGCTGTTTATATCCACAGCAACAGGAATGAACATACATAATCCCAGAATGATCAGGAATATCCCAATATTGAAGAAGACAATGCCAAGATTATCATTGTCGCCGTTTAGAGCGGGGATCTCTAGTGGCGTCTTATTTGTCAAAGACATCTGTGCTAAAGCCTAAAGCGTCCAGTTCCTGGTCATTCTGCTTATAATGATTTTTACTTCTGCGAAGAAGGTGATTAGGAAAAGAATCTGTATTGAATGGAGGAATAAAGCACCGTGTGTTTCAATCCAGTTGTTTTTGAGAACACCCAGAAATTCCAAGAAAGATTCAAGTTCAATACCGGTGAAATATTCAAGTTCGAATGTTATAAATGCGATCAGGGAAAGTGAAAACACACTTAACACCATATAGAAAATTGAATATTTAAGCTCTTTAAAAGAGAATTTAATATCTGGCAACATAACTATTTTACCTTCAAATTGATTTCGGAACACCATAATCAATTAAATAAATTCTGTAAAATGATATTTATTTATATATATATTCGAAAAAATCAAATTTATTTGTAAATTTGGACTAGTTTGATATAATCATTGATGGAATTCTTTGATAGGAACGGTAAATGGACACAACACTTGCAAAAACTTTTTTGACGATTGTCGAAGTTGGAAACTTCAGAATAGCTTCTGAAAGACTAAATGTTACCCAATCGACAATAAGTTCACGTATTAAAACTCTTGAAGATCTGATTGGCAAGACATTATTTGTCAGAAATAAGTCCGGCGCAACACTTACGGAGGCCGGTATAAAATTTCAGGAATATGCACTTAGTTTTGTTCAACTTTGGGAGAGGGCACAAAAGAAAGTCGCTAGCGAGGATGTGTATAAAGGATATGTCACAGTTGGGGCGCGCCCTGGTCTGTGGGAGCCGATTATTATGAAGTGGCTACCTTGGGCTAAAGAAAAATATTCGGATATTGCCTACCGTGTTGAATTCGGAATTGCAGTCGATCTTATCAGGAAGCTTGAAGAAGGAATAATTGACATAGCCATATTGTTATCTGCACCAAGCATACCGGGAATTGTTGTTGAGGCCCTTTATCAGGAAAGGTTCGTATTAGTGGCCAATAAAAATGACAGGCCAAAGAACTATGCCTTTGAGGATGCGTTTTACTCCAACTATGTTGAAGTTGATTGGGGAAAAGAATTTAAAGAAAGTATGAAACATTATTTTCCGACACCAACTGTGCCGCAATTATCGGTTAATATCGGTTTATACGGGATCAGGTATTTGATTCATTTTGGTGGGTGTGGATATTTCCCGCAATCAATGGTCGCTGAATATCTTGAAGATGGTGCGCTAGAAGTCGTGGAAAAGGCCCCGGTGATTACACAAACAGCCTATCTTGCCTTTAATAAAGATGAAGACCGAACATATCTGGATACGTTGTTGGAGGGGTTTAGAGATATTGGCAAAGAAATATAGCACGTTTTTCGCTCATAAATAAAATCGAAAAAATCGAATATATCGATTAATAAAATTCGTTAGACACTATTTATAGTGATGAATATAGTTCCGTCACCTATCCCGAATGGGGAGGATTCTTCAGTCTTTTACTGAGGTACGGAGTTAAAAATACTATGCTGATTATAGTTGGAATTGCTTTAGTAGTATCATGTCTGCTTTATTTTATCGTTAGATCAAAAACAAACAACTTGCTGGTGCCTTTTCTGGCATCGGCGATCATTACTGATGCTATACTAATTGCTTATGTTTATACAGTTGGCGGGGTGGATGTTGATCCATTGTCGTTGATTGAAAATTTCAGGGTAATATTCCTTTGCTTTGTCGGTTCGATGTTCGCGGAATTTCTGTATTCAATGAAATTGGAGCTTGCATCAATGGACACACAGGAAAGCTGAAGCACGAATGACGAATAAACTGTCTTTATAAAATATGAAGACAGAAACGAAGTAGGGGAGCAGCAAGCCGCTCTATGATAGTGATATATCAAGGGCAGTGCTATTATAGGGCGGCTTTGCAGAGTTAATATTCCCCTATAAATTAATTGCTTCTGTATTCCATAAGCTCTGGAATGGTTTTGAAACTGTATCCTTTGGCTTTTAATCCCTCAATAATTTTTGGTACTGCTTCGCGGGATGTTTCGCGGGATTGGTACATCACATGAAGCAGGATAACGGAACCAGGTCTTGTATTTTCAAGTGTATAGCCCGCAATATCATCACCAAGTTCCGCTTCCACATCCCATGTGATTGATGTTATGCCTTCCTTTTCAAGATGCTTGGGAAGGGAATAAAGCTTTTTACCATATGGCGGGCGGAAGAAAATTTCACCTTCATAACCAAGCGAACGGATTGCGGCATTTGTATCGTCAATCTGGTGGGCAACTTCATCAGGTCCCATAAATATCATCCGCGGGTGAGTATAGGAATGATTGCCGATAACATGACCGGCGCTTAAAATTTGCATGGCCTGTTCACGGTTTCGGGTTATTTCATCACCGGTCAGGAAAAAAGTTGCTTTGACATCATGTTCATCAAGTAAAGCCAGTATCACGGGGGTATATTCCGGTGTTGGACCGTCGTCAAAGGTCAGGGCGACGACCATTTCATCGGTATCCACCCGGTGGATCAGGTCACCAAAAAGCTGTGATGTGCGGCTATTGGCATAGTTCCAGATTTGCAGAAAGCCCAAAACAAATACGGCTATGATGATCAGATATATTTTTTTCATGTGTAGATAATGTCACGGACACATTAAAAAGGCGATTTAAAAATTAGCTATGGCTGTGGCTTCGTTTGCCCCAATTTTTCCATGGGATTTCGCGTCCCGGCCAGGCAACTTTCTTGAATGGCCATTTCGTGGCAATCCAGTTTTTTATATCCTTAAAAAATGGTGTTTCCAGATGCAGTGCGTCATCACGCAACCAGAAATAGATTTCGGCATCAATTCCCGCCCGATTACAGGGTTCAATATATATACAGCCAATACATTTTGATTTATCTAGTGTGAGAACAGTATAGGCAAATGCGACGCGATTTTTAAACTCTTTTTCATGGATGATAAGATCATTCAGATTTTCTTCAGGTGTCATGTCATCGGCGGGCCATGTATCATTTTCTGCGAATACCCGTCGCAGGTTTTCCCGGCTTGACATCACGGCTTCATAATCCATGTGGTTTATGCCGGGTTCCAATATTTCCAGGCGGAAATCAGCATGACTATAGCGTTGTGGCACGACATAGTCATCAGGTACGAATTTTGTCATTATTTCAAATAAGCCCTGATTTCGGTTTCATGGGTCATATTGACGGGAAGGGATATGCTGCGCAGGATGCTGCGTTCATGGGCACCAACATCGGGGCCAAGGATACGGATGATCATATCAGAAGTGGCTTGCGCGACCATTTCTACATGGGGGTATCCTTCGGGTGCCGTGGTCATCACCACCACATGACGAAGCCCGGCAATGTTATTAAGATCCCCGCCCGCGGCGAGGCGGATACGGTTAAGCGCCTGTATCACGCTAAGTTCCGCCGCATAAAGCATGTGTTCTGCGGGT
>JAUILB010000429.1 GCA_030432815.1 Alphaproteobacteria bacterium
TGTGAATCTGAACAGGTTACGCTACCTCGATGATGTTATGCCTGCAAACGTAAATACGTTTATGTCAAACGAGTATAATATCCGTGAAATGCTGGATACTCATGACTTAATTATTGGTGCGGTTTTAATCCATGGAGCCAAAGCACCTAATCTTATAACCAGGGACATGCTGAAGGAAATGCGCGAAGGAACCGTTCTGGTGGACGTGGCGGTTGATCAGGGAGGATGTATTGAAACGTGTCAGCCCACAACACATGAAAATCCAACCTATGTGATCGATGGTATCCTGCACTACTGTGTAGCAAATATGCCGGGTGCTGTACCCTATACCTCTACACTTGCATTGACAAACGCAACACTTCCCTATGCTATCCAGTTGGCGAACAAAGGCTGGAAAAAAGCGTCCCAGGAAAATGAAGATCTTAAGTTCGGTCTGAATATTATAAAGGGTGATATCGTGTATGAAGCGGTAGCCGATGCTTTTGGCATGCCATTCACACCGGTAGAGAAATACCTGGGGTAGTACAGCAACAGCAAGAGCAGCAAGAGCAAGAGCAAGATTATGAAACAGGTCGTGGTCCTTTATTGGGCGACGACCTTTTTTATTAGGCGAAGGGGATATCCGTTAGTTGTCTGATAGATTCTCCCGTTAGTTCTGCACAGTAATGCTTTAAGCCGTTGGTTATTACAAGATATCTTGCATTCAACTTTTTATTGTATACCGCCGCCTGGGTCATGGCCGCTTGTGTAATAGGTCGCTGATACGTTTTACATTCCACCAATAAATGGGGTTGGCCACTGTTGTCATAAATCAGGACATCGGAGCGTTTGGTTCGCTGGTTATATTCGAGCGAACTTTCAACTCGCATCAAGCCACGCGAATAATTCCGTTCATTGATTAAAAAATGGACAAAATGCTGACGAACCCATTCTTCCGGGGTAAGCACCACAAATTTCCTTCGTATAATGTCGAAAATTTCTACATTGCCCTTATTTTTTCGGATATTGTAGTTTATCTCGGGCAAGTTTAACGAAACCATAGCATCAAAAGTAAACATACAGAATGAAAACAAAGAAGGAAATAATTGAGAATTGGCTCCCGCGTTATACTGGAATGGAACTAGAGGAGTTTGGAAAATACATCCTCCTTACCAATTTCATCAATTATGTTCACATGTTTGCCGAAAATTTTCATGTTGAGGTACGCGGACTTGACCGTCCTATGCAGTGCGCCACCGCCAATAATATTACGATTATCAATTTCGGAATGGGGAGTGCAATGGCCGCAACCGTTATGGACCTGATAACAGCTGTAACACCAAAAGCGGCACTATTTCTCGGCAAGTGTGGCGGTATCAAGAAAAAAACAAAGCTGGGTGACTTAATTCTGCCAATTGCTGCCATACGCGGCGAGGGTACCAGCAACGAGTATATGCCGGCAGAGATCCCTGCCCTTCCATCATTCAGCCTTCAACGGGCTGTTTCTTCCATGATCAAAAAGCATCAACTGGATTACTGGACTGGCACCGTTTACACAACCAACCGGCGGGTGTGGGAACATGAT
>JAUILB010000113.1 GCA_030432815.1 Alphaproteobacteria bacterium
CACACTTCCTTTTGCGACCGGCTCGGCGATCGGATTTACTTTACTGGTGTTGATTGTTTCGCTTGGTTTCGGAAGCACAATGGCCGAAAATCAGGGAATCATGCAGATTTTAAGTTATTTTGGTGCCATTCTGATTGCTTATATGGGATATAAGATTGCTTTTTCGAATTCGGCTTCGAACGATATAGAAAATAGCAAACCGAGCTTTGTGCAGGGCGCTATTTTACAATGGATGAACCCAAAATCCTGGATTGCCTGCCTTGCAGGAGTAAGTGGATTTAACCTTGCTGTCGGTGGGGAACGCTTACTGGTTTACATCATATTTTATATGATCGTTGGCTATGGCTGCGTACTTGCCTGGGGACTGGCAGGATCAAAAATAAGCTGGTTTTTGAAAGATGATAGAAAACTTCGCTTGTTTAATTTTATAATGGGGGGTAGTCTTCTACTTGTGGCCATTTATCTGGCATTTGTAGATAAGGGGACATTATGAGGGAAATTAGGGCGGCATTGTTCGGCCTTGGGAGTGTTAATAGTAATCTGCTAAATATACTCGATGATAGAGAAAAGCTATTATCGGAACGATACGGTTTGTCTTTCAAAATCGTCGCTGTTGGGGATAGCAGTGGTTACGCTTTCAATATTGATGGGTTTGATAAAAACTTTATCGTGTCACATAAAGAAAGTGGCAGGCCGGTTTCGGATCTTGAAGGCTATACGGCAAAGTATCAGCCTCTTGATGATATTGACTTATTATTTGAGGCAACACCAGTGGAGCCGGAAACCGGTGGTGAAGCCCTTGAAACCACACGCGAGGCCTTATCGCGTGGAGTGAGTGTTGTACTGGCGAATAAGGGGCCCGTTGTCCACGCATTTCAGGAATTAAAAAAACTTGCAGCCGATAATGATTGTGGGCTTGAATTTTCTGCGACTGTTTGTGGTGGCCTTCCTGTATTGAATATTGCAAACCGTGATATGATAGCCGGCAATACAATTGGATTTTCCGGTATTTTTAATGGCACATGCAATTTCATTCTTGATGCCCTGGCAAAAGGAATGAGTTTTGAAGATGCTGTAACAGAAGCCCAGAAAGTGGGTGCCGCAGAAGCAGATCCAAGTCTTGATATCGATGGGTGGGACACAGCATTCAAGTTATTGATACTTGCAAATACAATGTTTGATAAAGATTACAAGCTTGATGATGTTAAGGTTACCGGCATTAGGAATATAACAACCGACATGATCAAAAAAGAAAAGGAAAAAGGTAATAAAATCAAACTTGTGGGAAAATTTGAGAATGGTAGTCTTACCGTTGAACCAACAGCAGTGCCTGTGGACAGTTTTCTTGGGAATTGTGATGGTTGGGAAATGGGCATTGAAATCCATTCTGATATATACGGCATCAGTTATCACAAGCTCTATGAAAAAGAACCTATACCGACAGCCGCTTCGATGATGCGTGATGCGGTTAACATTTTTGCTGAAATCTAGTTAATCCCAGTAAAATTGTAATCATCATTTACATTACTTTCATGATTTTTTAGTATTTTTTTGTCTCATTATTTGGAGCAGTCGAAGTGAGTATAGATAGTTTTCGGGGGACAAACAGGGAAAAGGCAAGCTTAGAGCAAATATTCGAGCTATGTGAACTTCTATGGACAGATGAAAAATTGCATCCGGCTTTCGTGCGCGTGGGTGATCGTGGTTATTTCGAAATGGATGAATATCTGCGCGTTCATGAAACTGTGACCCGCTACTGGCAGGAGAATGGTGGGGATGTTTATCTTGGTGATTTGTTCCTTTCTGAAGCAATAGTGCGCAAGGTGGCGGCTGATATTTATCCGGAGATTGATTGTGCAGCTTCCCGCAGCTTCATCCAGCGGCACAGGCCACTTAGACACGAAGATGGCAGCCTGATGCATGGTGTGCCCGCCAGTGTGGATGAGGTTCTTGAACTTATTGAAGATTTGCGTGGCATGATCGGGGTAAAGGAACTTTGTGATCAGGCGCAGGAAGCCTATGAAGCAGGGGACCGTGAGAAAATTGAAGAAATCATCGCCAAGGAAAATTATCTTGCGGAACGTTACCGCCGCAAAAAAGGCTATATGGAAAAAATGGGGTATTCGGAAGCATTCACCGTGCTTCGTGACCTGTTAACCGGCGAATATAAACAGGATATCAATTCTGAACGCTTACGCGCGCGGGTGGAGCAGGGGCTTCAATTCTGGAATTATTAATGAGTTTAATTGCCAATAATTAATATTACTATTTCTTACAATGAATTATTCGGGAAGATCATTGTTCGCCACATATGTGCGGACGGGCTTCCATCATAACCAAGTCCTTCTTCAGGATCACGCCAGTTACGGGCGATGATGTCATGGAAGTCTTCCAGTTTTACCTGCACATTTGGATCAAATGAATAAACATCATTAATGCATATCTGACGTGCGCTCATATACCATTTATGGTTTCGGGCATATTCGCCATCTTTGAAAATATAAGGTTCGGGCTTATAGTCTTCCCCAAAATAGCGGATATAGGCTTCTGGGTAGGGGTAGCCGACATCTTCATCAGGAATAAAACGCAGTGATTGATGATAGCGGATGGCCCAGGATACTTCTTCGTCTACATAGGGTTCAACGAGCTGTGCGCCATAATAGCCATGATCTCCGTTTATATAGGCTGTTACCGAGATATCATGAAGCAGACAGGCAAGAATAATTTTTTCCGGAAGTCCGTTAAGTTTCGCCAGTCTTGCTGATTGTAGCAGGTGACTTGAATGGCCGATCCGTTTATCAAAGAATTCTAGCAGTGTTGGTTTATCGGACATTTTTGGTAGACGTGGATCATGACCCATGTGTCGATACTGCCCTTCAATACGTGGGCCGCGTTCCCAGCTGTTGTCTACGCCATAGGCACGACATATTGGCGATTTTGATACCCGCCCCAGTTTTGCATCATCAAGCTCCTGTGCCATTGCCATTTCAAGGGCATCTGCTTTTTCATTTGCATTCATTGCTGCAAGTGCCCCGGCGCCACCAACAAAGGTTAAAAATTTTCGTCTGTCCATTGTAATCCTCCCGCTTGATACGAATATGTAATCATAATTCATATCTAAATGTCAATGCTATCGCGGGTTTGTGATGATTCGCGTGAAAACTTTATATTCCCGATCTCTGCTATGATTAAGGTCGTTGCCTCATAAAAATAATTCAAAATATCTATTTGGCAGAAATGGGCGCATAGAAGTTAAAAATTATGGTTAAAATTTTAAATAAAATTAACCATTGCTAAATAACTTGAAAAATATGGCGGAAAATATAGGATTATATTGTGTTTTGAGTAATGGAATTGAACGAATTGGGCAGTTCAATATAGTATATCACGGAGTAATTATGATTGAGATAAAACGGTTTCCGAGCGGACAATTTCTTGCATTTCTGGAGCGGGATATTCTGAAAAGAAAAACAGAAGATCTTGAACCGGAGAATATGCTTGATGGAAAGCTAGGCTTTATGTGGTTGATATTTGGTACCTGTAGGCGTGACCGCGAAATTCAATGGTCCAATCACAAATATGAACGCAACAGAGTCGTGAAAACGACACTCGCCAAAGCAGACTATAGATGGTCAAGTCTCATAAAGGGCAAGGACGTGGAAGAAAAGATCGAGTTTTATCATAAGATGCTCGACGAAGAAGCAAAGAGAAGGGGTGGTGTTGTGCTTGACGTTCATCACCCACAATAAGCTTAGTTATTTTCACTCAACCAACGGTTTGCCATTTCAGTCGCCAGAATGATTTGATCTTCGGCCATATAGTTTGCTGTGAAATTTCTATCGTCAATTGCATCTTTTTTGCCATTTTCAAATGAAATTGTATACCACATAAGGGCAACTATATCGCTTCGGGTTACACCTTTCCCAAAGCGGTAGATGTTGCCAAGTCTATGCTGTGCCAGAGGATCACCAGCAAGTGCAGCTTCTTCAATTTGTTCTACCTTCAAACTATCCAGATGGAATGATAGCTTTTCGTTAATATAACTATCCTGCGGATTTAGCGTCATTATTATATGTTTGGTTGACGGTATACTTGATGCTGAGCCGATAATTTCGCCTTCGGCGAAGGAATTTTGCGATATTCCTATCGTTAAAAGACTTAAAGAAAGGCCCAATACTTTCTTTTTTATTCTTAACATTTATTTGTCCCTCGGTTTTATTGTGAATACTAACAATACATCCACCTTTAAAAATATATGAGACATGTAAAAATTTAGTTAAGTCTTAGATATTGTCATCTGTTATATAGTTATTTTTCAATCACAGGTAGCAATTCAATTATACAACACATTGAAGTATATAAGAAAATTTTACTATCTAATGATTTAAATGACGAGAAGGAAAATATGGTCGCCGCATACTGAAGGCGGCAGTTGTATCTCCGGAATTCCTGAGCAGGGTTAATTTCTGTTTTGCTTCTTCCAGTGTAGGAATGTGCCCTTTTTCTATCCACCACATAACATGATTGGGTTCATTCATTTTTTCAAACCATTCATAGCGACGTTTCAGGAAATCAACATGCCCGGTTTTGAGCATGTAATTTTTAAGTGAATCAAGATCAACCCAGACTGACATATTTACCAATATGAGTGGGTCATTAAAGGGTTGAATGCCGGTTGCATCTCCACTTTCGTCCTGTAAGCGCCAAATAAACCCGGGGGATGTGTCTGCAATTGCATTGATGGGACCAAGATTGTCCATGAATTCTTTCATCACCGGGCTATCTGATGGTCCCTTCATTTTTGCGATGTTAAGCTGGGCGAGATGTATTCTATCCTCCTAAATTAATGTCTTATTATTGACTTTATGTTATGAGAGAAGAATGTAAAGTAAAATAAAGAAGAGTTTAAAGATGAAAAAAGCCATTACAATTATTGCAGTTTTTATATGCTCTGTAACGAGTGCCTATTCCGGGGAACATGCAACACGACTATCTCAATGTCTTGTGAGCAATACAACCGAAGCGGACAAGTCAGTCCTTACCAGTTGGGTATTTGCGACACTGGCCAAGCATCCTAATCTTGCCAGCAATCCGAATATGGGCGATCTGGTTTCCATCGCACAGGGAGTGCGTAGTGGCGCAGACAGGGATATGGCACAACTGGTTGAAAAATTTATTTATGATAAATGCAATGAAGAACTGAAGGCGGCCGTTAAAAATGAAGGACCAATGGCTATCCAGAGCAGCATCAGATCTTACGTCGAACAAACGGGCCGTGAAATTTTGCAGCATCCCAGTGTTGCAGGAAGCATAGGGGGCGTAGCAAGTCAGATGGATGCTCAGCGATTGTTTCAGTCGTTAATGTCACAGTAATTATAAAATCAATCCACCTGCTTCATTTTTCAGGGATTTTACTTCTTCACTTCTGCCTATTGATGCATATAGCGTTGCCGCTTCGTTATAAAGAGTGGCGGCGTTTCTTTCTGTACCAAGTTTTTTTTCTAGTCTTGCCATATGGTGGACAACAATTGCTTCGCGGTACGTATCATTAATGGTTTTAAAGAGCTCTCTTGCTGTTATGTATTCGTGCAAGGCGGCATCATAATTTTCAAGCCCGGCTTCAAGAATACCCAGATTCCAATTCAGATTGGCCTGTCCTGCCAAATTAGGCTTATTTTCGTAAGTATCGGACGCCTGTCTGTATAAAAACCTGGCTTGCCTGTCATTTCCGATATTACGTTCAAGGTTTCCAACCCGCGTGAAGAGAAAGGCGACCTGTTCATGGTTTTCTGTATCCTGCGCAATTTTAATTGCATCATAAAGGTGCGCACGTGCCGCATCAAACCGGTTAAGGCGTAATTTTATATCGGCATGTTTTTTAAAAAGGCTAATTTGGGCGTCGGTATCATCATATTGCTGCGCAAGCCTAAGGGCCGCATCATAATGGAAAAGCGCTTCATGCGGATTGGATAATCTTTCATCTATTTCACCGAGCTTCCCAAGCGCAACAAACATACCACGCCCATAATTCTCATTTCTGAATACCTGATATGCTTCCTCAAAAGATTTGTGTGCTGCATTCAATTGTCCGGAATTAGCCAGATCGTAACCTTTATTAAGGGCATCATTACCATTTATTTGCGGCTTCATATAAAAATTCATTGTAAGTCCGGCAATCATGGTGAGTACCAGTATTATTGTTACGGCAACGCGTGCTGTAATGCGGCCACTGTAATACCGTATATAGCCCCCAACGATATAGGCAGCAACAAAGACACGTGAAAAAATGTTCGTTAGATGATTATTCATAGGAATATAATACCGGAATAAAATAAAAATAAATAGATCCCTATGATACCATATTTTGAAGTTGAATTAATTTATTATAAATTGAATTCCAGTTGGACTGATAAAGGGAGATTAAGATGACAAATAAACATTATTGGATTTCAGTAATGGCTGCATTCATTGGGATGGGATTTGTAGCTGCAGGACTTGTAAGTATATTTCAAGAACAGATGGCTAGCATGACTGCTATTGGGCGAAGCGAAGAGGCAATGATGTCTCTTATGTGGGTACAAATGCTGGGTTATTTTGTAATCACATGTATCATGGTTTATATATATAGCAAATTCAGTCAGAACGACGGGTGGATAACTGGCGCACGCTACGGTGGTCTTATTGGTCTTCTGATGTGTGGTGTCAGTATGCTGAATTACAGTATGTATCCTATTGAACTTCAAACACTTTATGTGGATATGATTATAAATATCATTGTCTATACCATCGGCGGAATTATAACTGCGCTTTTGTATAAACCAAAAGGGTAGAATTATTGAAGAGAGGGAGTGGGGCGACCATACCTTGAGGGATAATTTTCTGGGTTTTTCGGCCTGGATTCTTGTACTCAAAGAACATCAGGTGAAAGCGCCTGCACATACTCGGTGCATTGAATGATGGGGATCTGGTCGCCCCTAGCACGTTAAGCTTGAGATCACAATAAGGGCAGATATGTTAACAAAATGTAAACATGCCATCGAAGTGTCCTGTCCGGATAAAATTACATAATATCAACAACTTAAATGGAATTTTGTTAAAATTTTCTGTTAAACTTTATTAACAGAACAAAGCCTTCAATTCTGCGCCTTTCTATTATGGTTAACAGGGAAAGTGCATTTAAAATTAATAAATATTAATTTTAAAGCGGTTTATGGTTAACGGCGTTAACCCCTAATCGTTAACGTAAATAGTGGTATTTATTTAAAGAATCACTAGGCGAATCGACAGAACCAGTTCACTAGACGGCAGTGATTTTTATCTTATCGATTAAGGTTTTTGTTAAGGTTTGTTTTTCCTGATTTTCACTTGACATTATTGGGACCCGCCATGAGCATTTAACAGTACATGGGAGCTTTGTGTTCAACGTGCAGGATTAATTTTTGCCATTTTGCTGTGGCATATTATTATAATTTTCATTTTCTGAGGTTCTCGTATCAGAATTTAATATCACGAAAATATAAAGCGCGAGAACGGCGATTGTTGCAATTAATGTAATTTTTGTAGCATTCATAGTTTAAATCCATAGTTCAGCATATTAGCGCAGATCCTGCGCCATATCCATTTATTGATATTTACATCTTTACGTGAAAAGGAGAAAGCCATGGCATTTCCAGACGGCTGGGGCCGTAAACAAAAAATTACCATCCAATCTACACAGGTCGTTGGCAGTGGATCACATAGCGATCTCCCGGTTTTGGTTACACTTGATCATCTTGATACCGAAGTTGTCGACGCTGGATCAAACAGCGCTTTGAATGGGGGAGGTGATATTCGCTTTTCAACTGATAGTGCCGGGTCGACCCAATTAGCATGCGAAATTGTTGATTTTGTTGTCTTGTTGTTCATTGTAAGTGGATTTAAAAGATGTTAGTTAATAATACAAAAAAAAGGGTATCTTATCTAAGGTAATATGAACCAGTACAGGATATTATGTAGTTTTGATTTTTGTTTTTAATACTATTTTTGATTCTAAAAGTCTGATTATCAAAGACTTTTTAACTTGCTAAACCTAACGTTTGTGAAGTTTTTGAAAGAAATATCTGAAATTTCAACTTATAGACCTGATGGAGGATATGATTTGGAATTATTCGATTTAATCTCTGAAGTCAATGGTCGAGATGCTGCACTTTCACATTGGAAAAAGATTGGCCGTTCATCTGATAGTTTTAGACATGCATTAAAAAATCTTAAGGACAACTTGTTAAAAGAGG
>JAUILB010000114.1 GCA_030432815.1 Alphaproteobacteria bacterium
TTTAATTCTAAGCCGTACTCCTCTGCATTGCCTATGTTTCCTGGCAGTGATTGAGTTGCGAGCTGCGGATTATTGGTTGGATTATTAGTTAAATCGGGTTTTGCAACTTTTGCAATGTGATCACGGATTTTGTTGTAGAATACTTCGATGGAGAGAGAGCCTTGATCCTCAGCAAAGCGGTTCTCGTAGGCGACAGAAAATTCAAGTCTGTCCTCAGGACGGAGCTCCGCATTTCCTGCATCAACCTCGTTGTCCTCTGCATCAAATCTGTTCCCAAAATCAGCAAAATTTAATTGGCTAATTTTTCTTTCGGCTGTCGCTCTTATCTGATTTTGAGCATCAATATCATACCTTAAATTTACACGGGGTTTTAAGTAGAAAAAATCACGACTGAAAATATTGTTGTCTGTTATAAGATTATTGGTTTGAGTAATTTCTGACCATTCTGCGTTCAGGGAACTCTGCAACGATATATTAGGTGAGATGGCATAATTATGGCTTGCGAAGGCTTCATAACGTATTTCTTGCACATCTTGATCGCTTAAATTTGATAAATTAATAGTACCATCAGAACGGGTATTTGTGTTTGCAGTATCAAAATCATTTATTGCCGCTTCACCACCAAACTCAACTGTATGTTTTTGGGCATAGGTGTTGGTTAGGGACGCCCTAATAATTTTTTCACCGTGGCTGATTTGAAATAAGTTTTCTCCTGCCCCAGTCAATGGTTCATCATTAAGTGCACTTGAGAATATATTATTGATATCATGGGTCCCATGATTTACGACAAAAAGAGCTTTAAATAACCCCAAGCTCTCAAACTTATGCTGATAATCTCCGCCAATCTCCCAGTGTAAAGGTTCATGTGTTTGATCTCTCACTACAAGATTTCTGTCTCCGGTGAGAAGTAAATTCTGTCTATCCGTTTCAAGTGTCTCCTGGTCGTCCAGTTCCAGTTGACCGTTTAATCTTATTATATCGCCATTTTGCGCGTTATATTCGACGTTGCCGTTAAAGAAAATTTTCTCCCGGTCTCTGATATTTGTTAATGAGTTATCTTCAAATTGCTGACCAGTTGCATTAAAAAAGCTATCCTTGAAAGTTTGCCTTGTTTCTTCAAGCGCAAAATCCACCCCAAGCAAATATTTTAATCGGCCATTTTCCCCAGTGTGTGTCACTTTTGCGAGGGGGTTAAGTTGACCATTTTCGGCATACTCACCACCGACTGTCCAGACCGTATTTGATTTTGAGCTATTTTCTTTCATCACTACATTAATTATTAAGCCTTCACTTTGAACATCGAGTCCGGCCTTAGTCCCGCGGATTAGTTCAATATGACTGACTGATGAAGCCTGAATTCGTTTTAACTGTAGACCAAGTGAATTGGCTTTACCGGCGATCCTTTTACCATCGATCAAAATCTGATCGCCGTCAGAGCCAAAACCACGATTTGGTCTTCCGGTAATTTCTTCATCAGCTTTGGCAAGTAATGCTGCTGTTCCGGGTACACTTCTGAGCATATCATGTAATGTCACAGGTTTATATTGAACAAAGTAAGCTGCATCATAGATTACGGTCGCAGAATTGTTGGCGGCTACCTGTTGACCAAGTGAGGGAGTTGTAAGACTGGTTGAAATTACCAGTCCAAAAAGAAAAAGATGTGATGTTTTAATGGTTAGAATATGCATTTTTTTTCCTTATATTTTAATAACTTTTCATGCTTGCATTATGCAAGTAAATATTATGTGATTAGCCGATAATGTCCTAATAATCCGTCAGTAATTATTGAGAGTCCCTGCCGATCTAATAGGGTATGTTACCGCTGTTAGTTTGTTTTCTTTTCCAGATATATTTTCTGAACATTAAAAGGATGTAAGCCTTTATAAAAGTTGGTGCTGGATAAGTTGACTGGTATAGTGAAGCGTTCCTCAAGAGAAATATTATTTAAAGATTGTTCCAAAGTTAAATTATTATTATGAGCATCGGTAACGGCTCGCTCTAATGTTTCTAAATAATCAATATAACGATCAAAAATATCGCTAGTTGTTTTCAAGCCATGGCCCGGTATAATCATTTCAAGATCAACAAGAGATTTTTGGAAACTGTTTAATGTTTCTATATACTGCTTTGCGTTTCCTATTAAGAGGAATGGTAACGAGCCTTCTCCTAAAATAAGATTCCCTGTCCATGCAGTTTTTAATGATGGCACATAAACAACTGTGTCACCAAATGTGTTACCACCACCAAAATGATGTAGTTCAACGGTAATGTCGCCCAGATCAATTTCCATATAATTATTGAATGTCAGGTCCGGCATTCTTTTGCGTACTTCTTTATATACACTTCTATCTCCAGCGATCATGCCTAGATTACTTGATTTACGTTCATCCATATCAGGGCTCATCATAATTTTAGTAAATTTTTGTGTGATGATTTTGGTTTCTTTTGGAAAAGCATAGTTACCAAAGGTATGGTCAGCGTGGCCATTTGTATTAACGAGATACAGGATTGGTTTATTTGTCACGGAGCGAACAGCATCAATTATTTGCTGTGCCATCATACCATTTATATGGGCATCAATTACAAGCACACCTTCTTCACCGACAATGAATCCTGCATTATCAACAGGCGGTTTAGATGACATTAAAGCATAAACATTTTCGCTTAAGGGTTCTATTTTTAAAGTAGCACCTTTGGGATTAAGGGCGGGTGGGACGAACCCAGGTGGAAGGGATTGAGCGTGTGAATAATTTAGTGAGATAAAAGTCATAAAAATAATAAGATATAGTTTATGTCGCATAATGTTTCCTTTCTTTAACTTGCATTATGCAAGTAATGTTAAAAATAATACGTATCTTCAATTAAAAACCTTCATTTTTTTTGATTTTTTTTTCAAAACCCCAATTAATAAACAGCATACCATCATCAGTGGTTTACATTTTCCTTGTTTATGGCAAGCAAAAAAAATAAAATACAATCATGAAAAAAATGCGCTCTAATTGTCCGATATCTTTCGCATTAGATCTTGTTGGCGACAAGTGGAGCCTCTTGATACTTAGGGACATTATCCTACGGGGAAAACGTTTTTATAAAGATTTTGCGGAATCTGATGAGGCTATTGCCACGAATATCTTATCAAATAGATTGAAGTCTCTGGAAAGCAATGGCTTTATATTAAAAGAACGTGATTTTGACGATCAAAAAAGGTTTATTTATAGCCCAACTGAAAAAGGTCTTGATATTTTACCAGTTCTCATTGCAACAATGCGCTGGAGCGATAAATATAATACGGAAAACAAAAACCGCCCTGAAATGATGAACATGATTAGAAATGATCCACAAGGGTTTGAAGAAAAAATACGTTCAAGATTTGTTACTAAATAACTTTATCAGCAGACCGTCTACATATTATATCAGCCACACCATTAGATTTGAATATTCGTGTTTCATTTTACACTCACCACTTGCGCATTTTGTACCCTTTAACGGCATAAAATAAGACAAACAAATAGCACGGTATGCCTATCCAATAGGCTCCCTGAAGATTATTTGTAATATCGGCGAGTTTACCAAAAACCAAAGGTATTAATGCGCCACCGGATATGCTCATGATTAGCAAGGCAGAACCAAGATGAGTAAAGCGGCCAAGACCGTCAAGTGCGAGCGGCCATATCGCCGGCCAAACAAGTGCATTCGCGGTTCCCAGCGCTGCAACAAAGAATATTGGGTTTGGAACGATTGGGATACCAGCCCAACCCCATATGAACTCACTTATGCTGCTTGAGTTTTCCGAACTGAATGAAATACCAGCAATACAAAGGCAGCCTGTAATAGCAGAATAGAAAAGTGCTTTTGGCTGAGATACATATCTTGGAATTGTAAGTATACCGAGAAAATATCCAATAAGCATGAATACCATTGTATAGGAAGTTAAAGTAGCAAAGTGGGGCAGGTTCAGTCGTGCACCATATAAACCAATGGTATCGCCCGCGATTACTTCTATTCCTATATAGAAAAAAAGCACGATAGCACCGAGTATTATTTGTGGGTATTCTATAATGCTCTTACCTTCTTCTGCAGATTGGGTTGGGTTGTTTTCTTTAATTGTTGGCAATTTGGAGAAATAAACCAGCCCGATAAGGAAGATCAGTACGCTCGCCATGTAAATATATGGCAATATAAGCCTTTCAGAAAGTGCTGTAATTTCTGCTTCACTTAGGTCGTGTGCAGTAATGTCTGAAACATTGCCAATATCAGATAAAATAAGTGCTGCAAAGACAAGCGGTACGACCGCGCCGGCAAATTTGTTAATGAACCCCATTATTGAAATTCGCATGGCAGCGCTTTTAAGCGGTCCAATAAAAACGACATATGGATTAGACGCTGACTGAAGTATGGTGAGACCAGCCCCAAGCACAAAAAGCGCAACAAGAAACAGAAAGTAATTTGCCGATAATGCTGCTGGGATAAATAGTAATGATCCACACGCCATGATCGCGAGCCCGATGACGATACCATTTCTATACCCGGTCTTCTTTAATATCGCAGCCATAGGCAGAGCCATAACAGTATATGAAATATAAAATGCGAAGGTTACAAACAGGGCCTGGAAATCACTCAAATTACAAATTATTTTCAGAAACGGGATTAAAGACCCATTAAGCCAGGTGACAAATCCAAAAATAAAAAACAGAAAACCGATTATCGTCATTGGTATAACGGAACTTGCATAATCCTGCTGGGGTATGGTTTCGGTTTTCATCATTTAGCTCTTTAATTTTTAAGGTCATTATTTTTTGAATAGACAATTTCCCCTTCGATAATGGTCATCAACACTTCTCCATTGTTGTCCACCACACATAAATCAGCGTCCTTGCCTTCTTTAATGCTTCCTTTTGTTTTTTCAATATTAAGGAAATGCGCCGGCGAAAAACTAGCCATATGCACCGCATCGCGCAATTCAATATTAGCCATTTTCGCCATATTGATGACCGCTTTTTCAAGTGTCAGGGTGCTGCCGGCCAACGAACCTTCTTTTGTTCTTGCAATTCCTTTTTTTACATCCACTTGTAATTCACCGAGCTTGTATTTTCCATCAGGCATGCCACCCGCGTTTATACAGTCGCTTATTAAATTAATTTTTTCGACAGATTTTAATCTGGAAATCAGTTCCAGTATTGCCGGGTGTAAATGGACACCGTCAGCGATCACTTCCACGCTGCAATCTTTAATCAATACGGCGCCAGTACATCCCGGTTCACGGTGATGGATGCCCCGCATTCCATTAAAAACATGGACGCCGCCGCAGGCCCCAGCTTCAAGTGCCTCTGTTGTTTCCTGATAAGTGGCATTTGTGTGACCAAGCATAACTTTTATGTTCTGATCGGTAATATGCCGGGTGACTTTCACGGCATTTTCTTTTTCAGGGGCCAGGGCGATCACTTTAAGTGCACCCTGAGCTGCGGCGATCATGGCATCAACCCTTTCAATGGTAAGTTCCATGAAAAAATTATCATCATGTGCACCTTTATGGTCTTTGGTAAAAAACAGCCCTTCACTATATCCGCCAAGAACAGTCGCACCCGACATCTTTGAGTTTGCGGCTTGTCCAATTACGTTTAATGCCTTGATGGTTTTGTCCCATGAACTGGTAACGGTGGTCGCCAGAAACCCTGTGACGCCATGCTTCGCAAGAGAGGATGATATGATATTTAGGGAATTTATATCGCCATCCATAACATCGCAGCCATCACGTCCATGAATATGAAGATCAATTAAACCCGGTAAAATTGTCGCGCCGGGAAGGTCAATATTTAGAATGTTTTCTGTGGGCGTACTAGCGACTTTGCTGATTTTCCCATGCTCAACCAATAAAGAGCAATGATCATGATTTTCATTTTCCCCTATGATGGTACTTGCACTGATGTAGTAAGGTTTATGCATTCTTTTTTCCTACTGAGCAAAGATCGGAAAAACTTATGTTACCTGATTTCTTGCACATAACTGATATTGGTTTCATTTTCTTATTTCTCAAAAGGATATATTTTAACACCTTGTACGACCCTATTTGCTTCGCCAGTGGGACACGGGTTATCCGGGGTATGACTTAGTGACAGAGATTTATTGAAGGCGAGTATCTGACAGAATAGAATATAAGGAAGCGTCAGCCATAAATCGTCAATATCTGTTTCAGCACATTCCAAAAATTCCATCAGGTCGACAATATGGTCTGTTTGTTTGTCGGCTAAAATTTCATCAATCAGGTCATTATCGTACTGTTGACTATATTTGGCACTGCTTTTTAATACCACTACCAGCGTATTATTATTTATGATCAGCTTTGGCCCATGTCTAAAGCCAAGCGGACTTTCAAAATAACAATCAATATCACCATTGTTAAGCTCCAGCATTTTAAGGGCGGCTTCCCGGGCGATACCCGAAAGCCCACCTTTTCCCAAAAACACAACCCTGTTGAATTGCTGATGACTTAATGTGTTAATTTTTTTTAGTAAATCAGGAGATAATATTTTCTCAGAAAGCGACATGGATTTTGGATATATATTTTTCTCAAGTTTAAAAATACATGCAGTACTCAGCAGCATGGATGTAAAACTGCTGGTCATTGCAAAACTTTTATCATTTGTTTCTTCGGGCATAAGCAACACATATCGATTATCCCGGTTATCATCCTTAGTGGCCAGTTCACCATCCTTGTTACATGTTATAATAAGATGAAAAACATTCTTTATCAGTTGATCACATAATTTACATGTGGCGACACTTTCAGGACTATTGCCCGATCTGGCATAAGAAATAACCAGTGTCGTCCGGTCTTTAAACAGATATTCGTCCGGTGCGGCTACGATATTGGTTGTGCTAATGGCTTCAACAGGTTTGGACAACTTTTTGGATAAATAAGGTGCAATACTTTCACCTATATATGCGGAGGTGCCCGCGCCTGTCAGGATAATTCGGCAGTGGGGATCTGAAAACGGTTCTGAAAGCCATTCATCAATCGTTTCCCGTTTTTCTGAAATGTATTTTTCCAGCTTTTTCCAGACGTGAGGCTGCTGTGCTATTTCATATGCGGTCCAATAAGCGTTTTTAACTTTTAATTCTGTCTCTGAATAACCTAGAATTGTTTTCATACCTTAGCTTCTCCATTACAGGCGGCGGCATAGCTTTTTAAAATCGATTTGATTTTCGATTTTACCAGTTCTTCAGGGTTATTCTGAAGGGTTCCTTTCATTATTTCACCGTATTGCTCAGCGAAAAATTGGCTGATAAGTGGCAGTGGAATTGGATTTTCGGATAGATTTTTAAATAATAGTCTAACCGCATTTGCAACTTTTGGGTTTGTCCAGTAATAGCGAATTCGGTCGCTGTAGCTAAAGTGCCTTAAGAATTTTTTTTCTTCCTCGGAACCAGCATAAAATGTGTTCCAGTATTTTGGTGCTGCTGTCATTTCAGCTTCACACGTTTCATAAAGATTGGAGCATTTCTCTACATCTATTAAATATGCTTCTATATGGCTCAAGGCATAGAGTGCTTCTCGCATTGCAAAGGTAAGTTGCGGCCCGACTTTCAGAATTGCAAAATGGTCCTGCACCAATAATTTGTAATTATCAGGGTTCTGGTAATCGGTGGAGTGTGCTTCAAACACGATATTTTCTACCGTATTAATAAGTGCTTTTAATTGGCGAGCTTTTTGCGGAACATATTGCACGATTGACGTATGACTGAATTCCACACCGGGTTGAACGACCAGCCCGACGACGCGTTGCCAAACATCGCTAAGGCCATGTTTCATAAATGATTCCTTATGCACATTAAGCGTTTTTAGTGCATGATCCGGGTTTGTTGTTTCAAGCTCGGAAAGGTCTTCACTTTTGCCGCCAGGCGGTGGAACTTCCGTGCCGATGATATATAAAATATCGCTTGAGCCAAAAAGGCGCATTGCTTCTTTTTCAGCTTTAAGACAAAGCCTTGCTGCGCGTTCAGCGACAATCTCATCACTTAATGGTAAAATATCATCTGCACATTCCATGCTGCAATCAAGGTGAATTTTTTTAAATCCTGCGGCAATATATTCTTTTATTAAATCATCCGCTTTGTTCATTGCGTCAAATGCATTTTCATTCTTCCAGCAAACCGGCCCTAAATGA
>JAUILB010000430.1 GCA_030432815.1 Alphaproteobacteria bacterium
CTTTGGTGCCGTTTCCTTCTTCGCTTTCCAGCTCAAAAGTTCCACCATGAAGTTCCACCAGGTTTTTAACGATAGGAAGGCCAAGTCCTGTTCCTTCTTCATTTATCAGGTGATCAGTATGACTTTGTTCAAAAGGATTAAGCACATCTTCTAATCGATTTGCAGGGATTCCAATTCCATTATCAGCAATTTCAAGACGGATACCACCCAACCTTGACGGTTTAAGACTGCAACGAACCTGTCCGTTTTGCCCGGTAAATTTGATGGCATTTGTAAGCAGATTGATAAGTATCCTTCTAAATGCATGGTCATCACCAAAAATTTGTGTGGGGGTATTCATATCCAGATCAATTGCGATTTGTTTTGACTGGGCCTGCGGTGTAACAATTTTCAATGCATCTTCAACACAATGATTGAGAAGAAAGGATTGTTCATTAAGAACCCATTTTCCACTTTCAATTTTTGACAAGTCAAGAATATCCTTTATTACCGTGGCCAGATGTTCTCCGCTGCCTTTAATATCACGTAGATATTCTCGGTGCTTCGGGTTGGTAATTTCCCCACCAAGCCCGTTTAACATTGCTTCAGAAAACCCCATAATTGCGTTAAGAGGCGTTCTTATTTCATGGCTCATATTTGCCAGAAAGTTTGATTTGGCGTCATTGGCGGCTTCCGCACGTTGTCTCGATTCCTGTAGTTTGTGATTGGAATAAACAAAAAACAGAATAATCAGAGTTGATATTGCAGCTATCTGCCAGACTAGTTTATAATCTACCGTATTTTCCGGCTGAAGGCCGATCCATCTTCTGTCAATTTCAGCTTTTTGCTGTTCCGGGATTGATTTAAGAGCTTTTTGCATAGCACTTGCAAGTAGTGGAAGGTCTGTTCTAATGCCAAATCCGTTTTCGCTTCGGTAAGGTGTTTCCCCAACGACTTTAATGTTGGTTAGTCCCGCTGCCGTAATATTATATGAATTTATAGGGATGGTGCCCACATGTGCATCAACTTCGCCAGTAGAAAGAAGAACCAGAGCATCCATTAAACTATCAACTTCAATAACATTGATACCTGGAAAATCCCTTTTGATTGCTTCGGTTGTATCGTATCCACCTACCTGAGCGATCGTTTTTCCGTTAAGAGCATCCAGGTTTGCATATACTTCACCGTCTGTACGGTTAAATATCATCTGTGTAACACTAGCGAAACCATCGGTGAAGGTGAGGTGTTTTTCCCTCTCTTCCGTTTTGGATAACAACGCGACGAGGTCTGCTTCCCCATTTTTTGTTTTTTCCATGCCATCAACAAATGTTGTATTTTTTATCCATTTGAATTTGATATTCAATTTTTCACTGATAATTTTTAAATAGTCACCTCCGATACCATCAATTTCACCATTATCATTTATGAATATCAATGGGATAAGGTTTGGGTCGAGGCTGACTTTTATAACAGGGTGTTTGCTTAACCATAACATTTCTTCCTGATTAAGCCCAATGTCCTGTGCTGAGGCCCCCATACCAAGTCGCT
>JAUILB010000115.1 GCA_030432815.1 Alphaproteobacteria bacterium
TTTCCGGTCTTAGCGGGGCAATTGTCCCGACAATAATATCATTTTCTGGATTGTTAAATCCGTCTATATGTGCGCGTTCTTTTGCATTTGAATACTTGTCCAGGTCTACGCCATTTGGAATATATTTTATTTTTTTATCTGAAATTTTCCAATATTCTTTTGCAATGGTAATAAGGGTGTTTGACGGTACCGATAAATAATCGATATTTCGCAGTGCAAAGCGGCGGAAAAAATTTCTTCTTTTCATGGTGCCATTTGCTTCTTCGGGGCCAAAGCCGCTTTCTACATGGATATGCCGTATAATGGGGCCAAAACTATTGGCCAATGCCCATTCTACCGTGCCCCAGTTATATGTGATCAATAAATCCGCGTTTGTTTGTTTTAAAAAGGCGCGGTACCGTATTATCCTTGAAAACAGTGATCCCCGAACGTCATGGTGGGATTTGTCAATGGCTACGTCAAGCCCATCATCAATAAGTTCTTCACTGCCATAATCATTATTTGTTGAAATAATGGTGTGGCGTGCTTTTTCGCCAAAATAATTGATGGAATGACATATTTTTATAGGTACGCCGCCACGACCAAATGACGGAAAAATATGGATGATATGGGGTTTTTGATTTGTCATGACTGAAACATTAATGTCAGGGAGCTTAAAAATCACTTAAATTATAGGCACTAAATTCAAGATTTTATAAAGTTGACGTTGAGTTAGGGACTAAGAAGCCTTACATAAAGAATTGCGGGTACTGTTTTGTTGGTGTCTTACATTATCCCCGGGGCGATAATTCTCCATTGGGAGCTGCCTCTGTTAGGGTCGTGGCCTTATTATTGTGGCGCCCACCTATATGTATTAGGTTCTGGAGGATAATAATTAGTTCACGGCACGACGGTCCCGCACTTAACTGGCGAAAAGAATATAATGTCCATCAAAGAAGATCTGAGAATAAAAGCTGCCGCACTAAGAAAAGAAGCACATAAAAACGATGACGGTATGGCTGCCAGACTTGTTGCAGCACAAGTTATTATGCTGCCTGAATTTGATAAATATAAAAATATAGCTGGCTATTATACGATCAGGGACGAGCTTGATGCGCTGGTAATAATGAAAGCATTGCATGCAGCAAGATTTAAATTATCACTTCCCAAAATAATTGGCAAAGATATGCCTCTTGAGTTTCAATTATGGGATATGGAGCTTGAACTGAGTAATGGTCCATTTGGTACAAAGGAACCACTTGGTGAGATGGAAATACCCGAAGTCATATTGGCGCCATTGCTTGCATTTGATGAAGATGGCACAAGATTGGGATATGGTGGTGGTTATTATGACCGGACAATAAAACAATTAAGGGAAAATAATCCTGAACTATGCGTGATAGGTCTGGCTTATGAAAATCAAAAACTTGATGCAATTCCCTATGAAAGCTATGATCAGCCATTGGACATGGTTGTCACCGAAAAAACAACATACAGGTTTAAATAATTGAAAATAGTATATTTAGGGGATTTGGTTGGGCGAAGCGGCCGAAACATTGTTGCTGAGAAACTACCTGAAATTAAGGAGCGCTTAAAACCGGATGCAATCATTGTAAATGGTGAAAATGCGGCAGCCGGATTTGGAATTACAGAAAAAATTGCCAACGAATTATTAGATCAGGGTGTGAATGTTATATCTACAGGCAATCACGTTTGGGATCAGAAAGATATTAAAAGTTATATTAATACTGAACCGCGTGTGATCCGTCCTATAAATTATCCGGAAGGCACGCCCGGTAAAGGATCTGTCGTTATTGAAGATAACCGTGGTCGAAAAACACTGGTTATAAATGTTATGGGCCGCGTGTTTATGGATCCACTTGATGACCCGTTTAAAGCTGTGGATAATGAACTCAAAAAGCATCGTCTGGGTACTACAGTGAATTTCATCCTTGTTGACATTCACGCTGAGGCGACATCTGAAAAAATGGCTATGGGTCACTATCTTGATGGCCGTGTATCAGTCGTAATAGGCACACATAGCCATATCCCAACTGCAGACGCGCAAATTTTTGATGGCGGTACAGCTTATCAGACGGACGCGGGTATGTGTGGTGACTATAACAGTGTCATTGGTATGGATAAGGCCGAACCTATAAGCCGGTTCACCAAAAAACTGCGTGGTGACCGATATTCACCAGCACTTGGTGATGGAACCCTTTGTGGAGTATATATAGAAAGCGACGATAAAACGGGACTTGCAACAAGAATTGAACCTATCCGTATCGGTGCAAGGCTGATTGAAACTTTTCCCAATATTTAAAAAAACGATTCACAAATGCGCGCCCTTGCTTTATCAAAGGGATATCAGACAATATATTCAGAAATTTGGCCTTTTTGAGGGCGAAAAGCGAGAGGAAAATGGCAGGTCATTCCAAGTTTAAAAATATTATGCATCGTAAAGGCGCGCAGGATAAAAAGCGTTCTTCATTATTCAGTAAGCTTTCAAAAGAAATCACGGTTGCGGCGAAAATGGGAGGGCCTGATATTGACGCAAACCCAAGACTGCGCCTTGCAGTGCAGAATGCCCGTTCCAATAGCATGCCCAAGGATAATATTCAGCGTGCGATCAACAAATCACAAGGTGGTGACAGCGCCAATTATGATGAGATCCGCTATGAAGGATTTGGTCCTGGTGGTACGGCTATTATTGTGGAAAGCCTAACAGATAATAAAAACCGTGCTGCAACTGACATTCGTACCGCATTTTCAAAAAATGGCGGCAATATGGGGGAAAGTGGTAGTGTAGCATATCAATTTGAACGTGTTGGTGAAATTATTTTTGAAGAGAGCGAAATATCGGCCGATGATATGTTTGTAAAGGCACTTGAAGCTGGTGCAGACAATGTTGAAACAGATGAAAATGTTCATGAAATTACCTGCGCTATGGAAGATCTGAACGCAGTTGCAACAGCGCTTGAGGATTCTACAGGTGAGGAGCCCAAATCAACCAAACTTATTTGGAAAGCGCAGAACACGATTGATCTTGATCTTGATGATGCAACCAAACTGATGAAAATGATTGATGCGCTAGAAGATCTGGACGATGTACAGAATGTATATGGAAATTATGAAATTTCTGATGATGTAATGGAGAAACTTGACGAGTGACCATTAAGCGGCAACGATTGGTGGGGTTTGACCCGGGTCTTCGAAAAACCGGGTGGGGTATTATTGATGTTGAAGGATCGCGCTTAAGCCATGTTGCCAATGGCATTATTCGAACAGATAACAACCTTTCTCTGGCTGATCGGCTGGTGCAACTCTATGATGGCCTTGGTCAGGTGATCGTTGATTGGCAACCTCATTCTGCGGCTGTTGAGGAAACATTTGTCAATAAAAATCCTAACTCAACTCTAAAACTTGGCCAGGCACGTGGGATTTCATTGCTGGTGCCGGCAATGGCCGGTATTCCTGTCTCTGAATATTCGCCAAATCACATCAAAAAATCTGTTGTTGGCTCTGGACACGCCGGAAAAGAACAGGTCACAGCCATGTTGGGCATTTTGCTGCCGGGGGTTAAGATAAAAGGAGAAGACGCTGGTGATGCACTGGCTGTTGCCATATGTCATGCTCATAGTGGTGGCGCTCAAGGCAGGTTGACTGATGCAATAGCCAGATCTGGGGTCACAAGTGGGGCGCAGATAATCATGAAAGGAACCGGACAGTGATTGCCAAGCTGAGGGGACTTTTGGATAGTGTTGGCGAAGATTGGTGCATTATTGATGTCGGTGGCGTCGGTTACCATGTATTTTGTTCATCAAGAACACTGGATAAACTGGGACGGACTGGTGATGAAGTGACCTTACATATTGAAACCCATATCCGGGAGGATCATTTTCATTTGTTTGGTTTTGCGACCGAACTTGAACGGGACTGGTTCCGGCTTTTGCAAACAGTGCAGGGCGTAGGTGCAAAAGTAGCACTTACAATTCTTTCCACGGTAAGTGCAGATCAGCTTTCAACATCCATTGCAGCACAGGACAAGGCAGTCGTGGGTCAGGCCAGCGGTGTTGGGCCAAAACTGGCAACACGGATTGTAACAGAACTTAAGGATAAGGTCGCTAGATTTGCAATTGTGCCATTAAAAACGGGCAGTACAGTGCAGGAAAGACCCTCATCCCTTGGAGATGCGGTTTCGGCCCTTACCAATCTTGGTTATAAACAGGCAGAAGCGTATATGGCAGTGTCAAAAGCAATAAATGATGGGGCGGAAGATGATGTGCAAACCCTGATACGGCTTGGGCTTAAGGAGCTTGGTAAATGAGCGACTTCAATAATCAAACCGGGGATGACAGGCTTATTACAGGTGGTGTAATACAGGGTGATTTTGATGCTTCCCTTCGTCCGGCAACGCTTGATGAATTTATTGGTCAGCGTAAAGCATGTGACAATTTAAAAGTTTTTATCGAAGCGGCCAAGGCACGTGGCAAAGCCCTTGACCATGTGCTTTTTTTTGGTCCGCCCGGCCTTGGAAAAACAACACTGGCACAAATCATGGCCCGTGAACTTGGTGTAAATTTCAGGGCGACTGCTGGTCCGGTAATTTCCAAGTCCGGTGATCTTGCGGCACTGCTTACCAATCTTGAAGAAAATGATATTCTGTTTATTGATGAAATTCACCGCCTTAATCCGGCAGTCGAGGAAATTCTTTATCCGGCGATGGAGGATTTTCATCTTGACCTGATCATCGGTGAGGGGCCCGCTGCCCGATCTGTGAGAATTGACCTGCCGCCCTTTACACTGGTGGGGGCGACAACGCGTTCAGGGCTTCTTACGACCCCGCTTCGTGACCGTTTTGGTATTCCAACGCGGCTTAATTTTTATGATCCGGATGATCTGAAAAAAATTGTAAGTCGTGCCGCCAGAGTACTTGATGTTGATATGACAGAAGATGGCGCCCTTGAAATCGCCCGCCGCGCCCGCGGAACACCACGTATTGCCGGAAGGCTTCTTCGCCGGGTTGCGGATTTTGCCCTTGTAGGAGGAGGAGGAGCCGTCAATGCGGAAATGGCGGATAGTGCCCTTAAGAGGCTTGAAGTGGATGTTAAAGGACTTGATGCCATGGATCATAAGTATCTTAAATGCATCGGTGAAAGTTATGGTGGGGGCCCTGTTGGTATTGAGACGCTGGCCGCAGCATTAAGTGAACCACGAGATGCCATTGAAGACATAATTGAACCTTATCTGATGCAGATGGGATTGGTGCAACGAACCCCGCGCGGACGGATGCTTTCACCGCAAGCGTTTGAGCATATTGGATTAAAGGCGCCAAAAAACTTCAATACAACGCAACTTGACCTGCTTGAAAATGATGCGAAAAAATAAAAATGACTGAAATTTCGCCACATTCCGGAATTATTAAACAAAATATACACTATTTTCCGGTACGTGTTTATTACGAAGATACGGACATAGGTGGTGTTGTTTATTATGCCAATTATCTGAAATTTATGGAGCGTGCACGCTCGGAAATGCTTAGATGTCTTGGTATTGATCAAAAGCGGATGTTAGATTATAACAACGCCGAAGATGTTGGTTTTGTAGTAAAAAGCGCAATGGTTGATTTTAACGGCTCAGCCGAATTTGGTGATAGTCTGGTTGTTGAAAGTAAAATTGTTAAAATGGGTGGTGCTAGTGTTATTTTCAATCAGACTATTAAACGAGACGAAAATATATTGGTAATTGCCGAAATTAAAGTTGCTGCGGTTGGCGAAAATGGAAAACCAAAAAAGCTGCCGGCAAGTTTAAGACATAAATTTGAATGAATATATTAAAGTATATCTAGGGATACGGGAATGGCACAAGAAATAGCAGCAAGCCCAACAGAAGTGGTTGATGCAGTAAATTTAGGCGGTACCGCGCCGGACTTTTCTTTTTTTGGAATGTTTTTGCAGGCGGATTTTATCGTACAAAGCGTGATGATCATCCTGCTTGGTTCCTCTGTTTGGTGCTGGGCTATTATATATGATAAATATAAACGCTTAAAAGAAGTCCGCGAACGTGCTGACGAATTTGAAGGAGAATTCTGGTCCGGTAACAGTCTTGAAGATCTTTATGATCGGACGCGCCATAATCCCGATCATCCGCTTGCGATGCTTTTTGTTGCGGCTATGCGTGAATGGCAGCGTTCTGCTGCTACAAGCACGGGCCGCATTGCTATGGGAGCGCAGGAAAGAATTTACCGTGTGATGCAAGTGACGGTCAGCCGTGAAATGGAAAGGCTTGAACATTATTTAAGTGTGCTTGCCACTGTTGGATCAACAGCCCCATTTGTAGGCCTTTTTGGTACGGTTTGGGGTATCATGAACAGTTTTCAGTCGATTGCGTCATCAAATAATTCATCACTGGCAGTTGTAGCTCCCGGTATTGCCGAAGCACTTGCGGCGACGGCTATGGGTCTGGTTGCTGCGATACCGGCAGTGGTGGCATATAACTATTTATCCAACGACCTTGGAAGATATGCCAACCGGCTTGAAGGATTTGCGGAAGAATTCGGAACGATCCTGTCCCGTCAGATGGATGAGGAGCATTAATAATGCAGATGCATAATACAGGCAATGGTGGCCGCAGGACGGCGTTTGCCAAACGCCACAGGCAAATGAGCGAAATAAATGTTACACCCTTTGTGGATGTGATGTTGGTTTTGCTTGTTGTGTTTATGGTGACGGCGCCGCTCCTCACAGTCGGCGTTCCAATCGATCTACCCAATAGTGAAGCCAATAACCTTCCAGAAAATGATACACCGCTTTCTATCACCATTGATGAAGAAGGCAGAATTTATCTTCAGGATGAAGAAGTGGATCTGGAACAGATGGTTGCCCGGATTACGGTGATCTTTGAAAATCGTAAAGAAGACAGGATTTATGTTCACGGTGATCAGGGTGTAAATTATGGCAGGGTTATGGAAGTAATCGGCTTGTTGAATGGCAATGGGTTTTCCCGTGTGGCGATGGTCACAGATCCGCCACGATAATGAGGTATTAACCGAAACATATGAAACAGGCACTTATCATATCCGGAGTTTTCCATGTCTCGCTGCTAATTTTTGCAGCAATGGATATTTCGTGGTTTGATCAGGTTGAAAATGTGGAAATGGAAATTATACCCGTTGAAATGGTCGATATTTCAGAAGTGACAAGAACAATTGAAATTGCCAAGGAACCGGAACCACTGCGTGAAAAGCCTAAACCACCTGAAAGGCAGCCTCAGCGGGTTGATAATCTTCCACCACCACCACCACGTATGCCATCAACAATGCCACTTCCGACCCAGACAGCGGAGGCACCGGCTGAAAAACCTAAACCACCTGTGCAACGGGCAGAGGCACCAAGAGTTACGCCAAAAAGCAAACCAAGACCACCATCAAGACTTGATCTGGCAGCACTTAGAAACCTTGTTCCTGAAAGAAGTCTCGAAGAAAGAATTGCCGATAAAATTGGTCCCCAGGAACAGCAAATGACATCACTTGATGTGCAGCGTCAGACCATGACGATCAGCGCGGCGATCCGTAAAAAAATTGAAGATCAGTGCTGGAACCCGCCCGTGGGTGCTGATACCTCGGAAAGTCTAAGAGTTACGGTTCAGGTCTATCTTGCGCCGACTGGTGAATTGGCACGGCCTCCTGTGGCAGAGGATTATGCCCGCATGAACGGTTTCTTGAAAGTGGCGGCGGATAGCGCACTACGGGCAGTGCGCATGTGCGCTCCGTATAATGATATAAATTTACCAAAAGATATGTATGATCAATGGAAGGAGATTAAAATGAATTTTGATCCTTCCGATATGGTTTCATAATATTGTAAATGAACGAGTCTAAATAGAGTGATTATTGGAGAATCAGCGTGAAAATGCTTAAAATATTGATTGTATCCGTATTCGGATTTATTGCTGCAACCATGAGTGCCCATGCGGTGATCGAGATTGATATTACGCGTGGAAACATTCAACCCCTGCCGATTGCGATTACGCCACTTGTGGGCAGTGACCAGCAAATGACTACAAATGGGTCGGTCGCTGACATAGGTGCGCAAATAGCACAGGTGGTTACGG
>JAUILB010000116.1 GCA_030432815.1 Alphaproteobacteria bacterium
GACTGGTGAAAAACGCGACGGACGTGTCGGAGTATGGGTACGCCGCGAAGGCACCCGCGAAGACAAAATTGCGGCCATTGGTGTGCGCGTCCGTAAATGGGTCACTTTTCACGGTATATGCATTAATGTCGAACCTGATTTAAACCATTATACCGGGATCGTGCCGTGCGGCATTTCAGAACATGGTGTCACATCGCTGGTTGATCTTGGCCTGCCCGTTAATATGGATGATCTTGATGCTGTCCTTAAAAGGACATGGGAAAAAAATTTCGGTTAATTTCTGCTCTCATGCACATTTACAGAAGGTTTCTGTACGAACCCTTTTGGGGTGATCCCAATGGCTTTTGTACATTCAATTTCGCTCACTTTGGCAGAAGGCGGCCCAACATGCGCAAGCTTTATCATTTTGTCCACTAAATCATCAGGCCCGACAAACAGGGCTTCCACGGTTCCGTCTGATCTGTTTCTGACCCAACCATCAAGTCCCAGGCGGCTTGCATTTTGCACTGTCCAATCGCGAAAAAAAACGCCCTGAACACGTCCATATAGCAACACACGTACTGCTTTATGGCCTTCACTCAGCATGATTTATTCAAATTCCATGATGATTTGATCAACAGCAAGACTGTCACCGGCAGCAGCACAGATTTTAATCACTTTGCCATCACGCTCAGCACGTAGGACATTTTCCATTTTCATTGCTTCTACAACACAAAGTGGTTGTCCCACACTGACATCAACGCCTTCTACTACATCAACTGAAACCACCAGACCCGGCATAGGACATTGAAGATATTTTGACATATCTTTTGGTGCTTTGACCGGCATAAGGGCGGAGAGTTCCATTTCCCGCTTGCCGCGTACATGGATAATTTCACTAGCCCCATCATAAGTTAACAAATAACCATCTGCCAGATATGTGACCTCCACATGAACCTGTTCACCATTTATTTTTGCAGAAAAAACCGGGTTGCCGGGTGCCCAAAGCGTTTCAACACTATAAACGATACCACCGGTAATGACATTACAACCATCATTGGTCATAAGGAAATTGGCTGTTTGAATTTCTCCTTCAATCAGTACGTGCCATGTTTCTGAAAATGAGCTTGCATCTTCATTCATGCGTCCACTGATTGTCGATTGACGGCCCACTTCACAGGAATGTACAGTTACCGCAACCGCAACCATAATATTCCAGGCTTCAAGACTTAATGTGCCACCCGTAAAACCATCTTTATATTCTTCTTCAATATATTTTGTTGAAATATCGCCACTTCTGAACCTTGGCGCTTTTAAAACATCGGACAAAAACGCGATATTATGACCGACACCACGAATATAATATTCATCAAGCGCTAGACGAAGTTTATCAATAGCCTGGTCCCTGTTTTCGCCGTAAGAAATAACCTTGGAAATCATCGGGTCATAATAAATACTTATCTCACTTCCTTCAAAAATGCCGCTATCAACACGGATATGTTCATCTTCCGCAGGCGGGTGATAATCCGTGATACGGCCAACCGATGGCAAGAAACCGCGTAGTGGGTCTTCAGCGTAAACACGGGCTTCAATAGCCCAGCCATTTACCACCACGTCTTCCTGTTTAATATTTAGGGGTTCACCGGCGGCGCTTCTTATCATTTGTTCTACCAGATCAATGCCGGTAACAAGCTCGGTTACCGGATGTTCCACCTGCAAACGCGTGTTCATTTCAAGAAAATAGAAATTCTGATCCTTATCAACAATAAATTCTACGGTTCCGGCTGAGCTGTAATCTACAGCTTTTGACAGTGCAATTGACTGCGTTCCCATATTCACCCTGGTTTCCATCGTAAGGAAAGAGCTTGGTGCTTCTTCGATAACCTTTTGATGGCGCCGTTGGATAGAACATTCCCGTTCTGCCAGATAAATAATATTACCGTGCTTATCACCCAGAACCTGAATTTCGATATGACGTGGATTTTCAATAAACTTTTCTGCAAAAACCCGGTCATCCCCAAAACTTGATTTGGCTTCATTCACGGCTGAATTGAAACCTTCGCGGGCTTCATCATCATTATACACCACGCGCATGCCCTTGCCACCCCCGCCCGCAGAAGCCTTCAGCATCACGGGATAACCTATATTATTTGCTATTTTAACAGCTTCTTCAGCATCTTTGATAACATCCAGATGTCCGGGTATCGTATTAACACCTGCTTCTTCCGCCAGTTTTTTCGATGATATCTTGTCCCCCATAACATCAATTGCATGTGTGCCCGGCCCGATAAATGTAATATCTTCTTTTTCAAGGCGTTTACAAAATTCCGCATTTTCAGATAAAAACCCATACCCCGGATGAATGGCATCGGCCCCTGTTTGTTTTGCCGCATCGATAATTTTATCAATAACCAGATAACTTTCTGCAGCAGGCGAAGAACCGATATGAACTTTTTCATCAGCCAGCCGTACGTGAAGCGCATCAATATCTGCATCTGAATAAACCGCAACCGTCGGAATACCCATTTTTTTAGCTGTTTTTATAACACGACAGGCAATTTCACCGCGGTTTGCTATAAGAATTTTATTAAACATTCAAGGGCTCCTAAAGCGGTATATTATCGTGTTTCTTCCACGGGTTTTTTAGTTCTTTATTTTTAAGCATGCGAAGCCCCCGACTAATCCTTCGCCTTGTGGCATGGGGCATGATAACATCGTCAATATAGCCACGCCGGGCTGCCACAAACGGATTTGCAAATTTATCGGAATATTCCTGCGTTTTGGCGGCCAGTTTCTTTTCGTCCTTTGCGTCTTCCCTGAATATGATTTTTACGGCGCCTTCCGCACCCATAACCGCAATTTCTGCCGTCGGCCATGCAAAGTTCAAATCACCACGCAAATGTTTTGACGCCATAACGTCATATGCACCACCATATGCCTTGCGGGTGATAACCGTGATCTTTGGCACTGTCGCTTCGCCGTAGGCAAAAAGCAGTTTGGCACCATGCTTGATAATACCGTTATATTCCTGCGCCGTGCCGGGCAAGAAACCAGGCACATCAACAAAAGTGACAATCGGAATGTTAAAACAGTCGCAAAAACGCACAAATCGCGCAGCTTTGCGGGAAGCATCATTATCAAGACAACCTGCCAGCACCATCGGCTGGTTTGCGACAAACCCGACTGTTGATCCTTCCACACGTCCAAAGCCGGTAATGATATTTTTGGCAAAGGAAGGCTGAATTTCGAAAAAATCACCTTCATCAACTGTCTTTCTGATCAGTTCATGCATATCATAAGGCTTATTGGGGTTATCCGGTATCAGACTATCCAGACTTTCTTCTATTCGTTTATGGTCATCAAAAGCCTGTCGTGTAGGTGGTTTCTCCTTATTATTCAAGGGCATAAAGTCAATCAACCGTCTGGTTTGCTTGATTGCTTCAAGATCATTTTCATATGCATTATCCGCAACACCCGATCTCATTGTATGGGTCGATGCACCACCAAGCTCTTCTTGGGTTACCACTTCGTTGGTCACGGTTTTAACCACATCCGGACCCGTAACAAACATGTAGGAACTGTCCTTAACCATAAAGATAAAATCGGTCATTGCCGGTGAATAAACAGCCCCGCCGGCACATGGCCCCATAATCAATGAAATTTGCGGCACCACACCGGATGCAAGGATATTCATTTGAAATACATCCGCATAACCGGCAAGTGCGGCAACACCTTCCTGAATGCGGGCACCACCAGAATCATTAATACCAATAATCGGAGCACCCGATTTCATGGCCATTTGCATAATTTTACATATTTTTTCAGCATGCGTTTCAGATAGCGATCCCCCAAAAACGGTAAAGTCCTGACTGTAAACGAAAATAAGCCTGCCATTAACTGTGCCTGAGCCTATAACAACCCCATCACCGGCAATCTTGTGTTCTTCCATACCAAAGTCAATGGAACGATGTTCCTTGAACATGTCATATTCTTCGAAACTTTCTTCATCAACAAGAAGTTCAATGCGTTCCCGAGCGGTTAATTTACCCTTGGAATGCTGTGCTTTTATACGCGCTTGACCTCCGCCCTTACGGGCAGATTCGCGCCTTTCTTCAAGCTTATCAAGGATATCCTGCATTTATACCTCCCTTGTACAATGTTACTGATTAGTAACATAATTTTTACTCGTCCGGCAAGTTGTTTTTAATCTGGTATGCTTAACTGAAGAAAATTGTATGAATTTTGAAGCTCCATCTTCAAATTTATTCGTCTTTCTTCCGCCTCTTCGTCGCTACCCCACTGCAAAACTTGAAAATTTTCATCCAGATGTCCGGCGTTCCAGGCCTCATCAATTGAAAGATGGTCACTATATAAAGCATACCCTATGGTTACCGACCCGGTGATTGTGATCATACCATGAAGTGCCGTAAGCATGAAACTGTCCAGCTCTTCCATCATTCCCCTTATTTTTTCAAGACTTTTCTGTTCTTGTTCAACGAAAATTATCCCATTTGATATTTTTAAATTAATCGCAAGTATTTCATTTATCCATTTAAGCAGTGGTTCCCAGACTTTATTCTGAAGGGCGACAAGTTCAGCCGGATGTTCAGCACGATAACAAATCTGATCCGAGCCTGCATAGCGGACCAACTCATCAATAAGTTCTTCGCGCCTGCTTTCAACCCGATCAATTGCAGTGTTCATCAGTTTTGTAATTGGCATGGACTGTGGAATAATCTTGTCACCCTGATCGTTCCATTCATTTGCCACGGCCATGGCCATTTTCTTTGTTGGCATAAGGCAAAGGCTTTTGGCTGGTGTTTTGATAGCCTTACCATCCAGCAAAACTGTAAAATGCTGTTCCCTTTGTTCAACCGATGCTTTTTTATAAAACCGTTTCATTTATCCCTTTATAAGATCTGCGAGTGCGGAAACTTCATCTATAATATGATCAGCACCGCTGGAAATAAGTTCTTCCCGTCCGTGGTATCCCCACGTTACGCCAATTGATCGCACGCCAGCATTTGTCGCCATTACCATATCGTATGTGGTATCGCCAATCATGACCGCATTTTCGGGATCAACGCCCGTATCTGCGAGAGCTACATTTATCATTGAAGGATGCGGTTTGCCGGGGCCATCATCCGCGGTATTGAGCGTAACAAAATAATCCTGAAGATTATGATTGTTAAGCGTAGTGCGTAGCCCTCTCGAAGACTTTCCGGTAGCAACACCAAGTAGAATTCCTGTCCGATAAAGATCTAAGATTGTCTCATGAATACCGTCATAAAGTGGTTCATGCTGCTCATCAAGCGTTCTTAAATACTGAAAATGTTCAACAAATGCGCTGTGCAGCAAGGTATGATCATTATCACTTATTTTTGGATATATCATCGTAATCGCTTCAAACAGGGAAAGCCCTACGATACGGCGAACCTGTTCATCCCCGGGATAAGGGATTTTGCATTTTTCACTGGCCCGTTTCATCGAACTAATAATCATATGCTGACCATCAACCAATGTCCCGTCGCAATCAAAAATAGCGAGTTTTAAACTTTCAGACACTGTCTATTTCCTCAAAAGGATCATCTGAATAATCAGGATCAAATCCAAAGAAATTCCAGCTTTCTTTCATATGATATGGTAGTGGCGCGCTAATGGAAAGCACACCACCGTCCGGATGATCCATTTCAATCGAACGCGCATGCAGATGGAGTTTCTTGCTTATCGGCCCATCAATAAAGGCATCCTTAGCGCCATACTTTCCGTCACCTACAATTGGTGTTTCCAGTACCGTTGCATGTACCCGGATTTGATGCGTTCGCCCTGTTACCGGACGAAATGCCATCCATGTAACCTGCCCGGCAGCACTATCAATTATTTTAAAATCCGTAATGGCACGTTTTCCGTCTTCTGATACCATCATCCGTTCACCACCCACTCCCGGTTCTTTATCCAGCGGTGCACTGACGACACCATCCATTTGCCTTGGACGTCCTTTTACAAGTGCCCAGTAAATTTTATTTGTGTTTCTCTGTTTAAAACTTTCGGTCAGCTTCTTCGCAGCTGCCCCTGTTCGTGCCAAAACCAATACGCCGCTGGTATCTTTATCAAGACGGTGAACAAGTTTCGGTCTTTCCTGTTTTTCACCCGTTAGGGCATCCAGCATACCGTCAACATGGCGTTTTGTATTTGTGCCTCCCTGAACAGCAAGTCCCGGCAATTTATTAAGCACAATTACACTGTCATCCTGGTAAATCACCATCGAACGCATCAGCTGAATATCTTCTTCGGAAATATTTACTTTTGTATGAGTTTTTCTGGATGGCGTCCGTTCGTCTTTGCCCAATGGAGGCAACCTGATTTCCATACCTGCCTCAAGACGAAAACCCGCTTTAACACGTTTACCGTTTATCCTGACTTCACCCTTACGAAGAATTTTTGACAGCCGACCATAGCTTATGCCTGGAAAATGAACCTTGAACCATTTATCCAGACGCCAATCCTGTTCCGTATCTTTTACATATTCCTTTGTTACGCCAGACATAATCGTTCCTAATAAATGGCCTTTCCGGCGAAAATACCCGCAAATAACGCTACCAATCCCAAAACCACAGAACCTGTCGCATATAGCACAGCTGCTGAAAACTGGTTTTTTTCAATCATCAAGCCTACTTCCAATGAAAAGGCGGAAAATGTGGTAAAACCACCCAATATACCAATCACCAAAAACGCCTGCCATTCCTGAGACAGGCTAAAGCGCACCGCTAGCAATTCAATCAGCAATCCAATAAAAAATGAACCAATAATATTTACCGTGAGCGTACCCCAAGGATATCCTGGCCCCATAAGATTAAGCATTAATCGGCCAACAAGAAAACGACCTGTTGCTCCAATCGCACCGCCCGCAGCGACAGCCAGTAGCATATTCATTGCTCACACCTTCTGTATTATTTATCCTGTTGTCTTTTAAAGATTTTTTTGAAATAATCCAACAACATACTTAAATCTTTGCCCCGGGGAGTCAAATTTGTTTCCGCTTTCACTATTTCTAAATAAGCTTATCCAGCATGGTACGTTAAATGTTATCGATGCCAAAGGAAAAAAACACCAATTTATCGGTACAGATAATCCCGAATTGACAATTCGTTTTACTGATCCTTCGTTGCTCTGGAAACTTTTTTTGAGGCCGGATTTGAAAGCAGGGGAAGCATATATGGATGGAACGCTTATTATCGAACCGCCGCATGATGTTTTTGATTTCTTAAATTTGATTACCAAAAATATGGAATGGCGACCTGATAATCCATTTCACTTAATGGGGGGTGATCCCTATAGCCGGTTTAAAGGCTGGCTTGGTCAGATAAACTGGCCGGGTAAATCCAAAGATAATGTCGCACATCACTATGATCTTTCCGATGACTTATATGACCTATTCCTTGATCCTAGCAGGCAGTATTCTTCGGCATATTTTGAATCGGATGATGATACACTGGAACAAGCACAGCAAAATAAAATGAATTTGCTTGCAAAAAAACTGCTCCTTAAGCCTGAACATAATATACTTGATATTGGCTGTGGATGGGGCGGGTTAAGCCTTCATTTGAATAATGTTTCCGGTGCATCTGTAACAGGCGTAACACTAAGTGAAGAACAGTTGAAAGTCGCGCAAAGAAACGCCGAAAATAACGAAAAAGTAAATTACAAACTTCAGGATTATAGAAAAGTCACCGAAAAATTTGACCGGGTGGTTTCTGTCGGTATGTTTGAACATGTCGGACGAAAACAATACCAGACCTTTTTTAACAAGGTTTACGAATGCCTTGAAGAAGACGGCGTGGCGTTGATACATACAATAGGGCGTGCTGACGGCCCTGGTGAGACTGACCCCTGGACCAAGAAATATATTTTCCCCGGTGGGTATGCTCCTGCCTTATCCGAAATTGCACCGGCAATCGAAAAGGCCGGGCTTTATATTACCGATATGGAAGTTTTACGCCTTCATTATGCCAAGACACTGGCCGAATGGCGAAAAAGGGTGGATGCCAATAAAGAAAAAATCATTGACCTTTATGATGAAAAATTCCTGCGT
>JAUILB010000431.1 GCA_030432815.1 Alphaproteobacteria bacterium
ATTCCGGGCGATGACCGTCAGCGGCCAGTGCAAGGTTTTATGCTATTCTCCGGATCATAGCAAAACATTACCGGAACTGGATATTGACGCAATTAAAGCGGTAATTGATGCCTGGTGCGATATTTATACTGAACTTGAAGTCAACCATGAATGGGTGCAGATATTTGAAAATAAAGGGGAAATAAACGGCTGCTCAAACCCACACCCGCATGGGCAGGTATGGGCGAGCAATCATATCCCGCAGGAAGCTGAACGCGAGGATCAGATGCAAAGGCAGCATTTTGCTCAAAACAAAATTCCGATGTTGCTGCAATATGCAGAAGCCGAACTTAAAAACGAAGAAAGGCTGGTTTGTGTGAATGATGACTGGCTTGCGGTAGTTCCATACTGGGCATCGTGGCCTTTTGAGACACTTCTTATGCCGCGACATCACATTACTCATATGACAGATCTTAAAAATACTCAAAAAACATCACTCGCAGAAATACTGAAGGAACTTACAACGCGGTATGATAACCTTTTTAATGTTTCGTTCCCATACAGTATGGGATGGCACTGCCGGCCAGCAAATAATGGCCCCGAAGATCACTGGCAGATGCACGCCCATTTTTATCCGCCGCTTCTCAGGTCAGCAACCATTCAGAAATTTATGGTTGGTTACGAACTTATGGCTGAAACGCAGCGTGATATTACCCCTGAAAAAGCAGCGGAAATGTTAAGATCAACTTCTAATAAACACTATAAAAGCGCAAATTAATGAACAAGGATCAGTTAATACAGAATGTGCTTTCCGCGTATCAGATACATTTCGAAGCACCCGCACAAAAAGCAAGCATCGCCCCGGCACGAGTTAATCTTATTGGTGAACACACGGACTATAATGACGGCTTTGTATTACCCGCTGCGATTGATTTTTATACCTGTGTGGCAGGTGCGTTCAATAATGATAATTCAGTAAATGTAGTTGCACTTGATTTTAATGAAACTGATCATTTTGAACTTTCACATAAAAATATTCAAAAATCAGCAGATCTTTGGAAAAATTTCATAAGGGGCGCATTTTATATATTAAAAAATCAGGGTTATCAGCTTCATGGCTGTAATCTGGTTATCAGTGGTACTATTCCCAAAGGATCGGGTCTTAGTTCATCCGCATCGCTTGAAGTTGCGTTGCTATCCACATTAAGTGATTTATTTCAATTGAACCTAAGCAAACTTGATATGGCGCTCATTGGCCAAAAAATTGAAAATGAGTTTGTTGGTCTTTCCTGCGGTATCATGGATCAGCTTAGCGTTGCCTGCGGTGAAAAAAAACGTGCCATTTTAATCGACTGCCGGGATTACAGTATCAATACTGTGAAGATACCGCCGGAATTATCCATAATGATTGTTAATTCCAATATTAAACGTGAACTGGCCCAAAGCAGTTACAATGACCGGAGACGTGAATGCGAACAAGCCGTTGAGTTACTCGAAATTTCTTCACTAAGAGACATAACAATTGAAAAGT
>JAUILB010000117.1 GCA_030432815.1 Alphaproteobacteria bacterium
GCTGATGATGTATCATGCCCAGGAAAAGCTGGTTCATACTCCGGGAAGCTCCATGACGAATGCGAGGGGCGGAATACATAATTCAGTCACAAGAGCGACCGTTAAACCAACCCATATGATTGGTGGATATGCACAACTCTCCTATGGTTTTAATTATTATGGCACGGTTGGGTCTAACCGCGATGAATTCGTTGTGCTTCGAAAACTGGATCAGGTTGACTGGATGGAAGAGGTATCAAATACGGAGGTCGCAGAATAATGAAAATACGCGCTCAAATTGGAATGGTTCTGAACCTTGATAAATGTATTGGATGCCATACTTGCTCAGTTACCTGCAAGAATGTCTGGACCTCACGCGAAGGGGTTGAATATACGTGGTTTAATAACGTCGAAACCAAGCCTGGTATCGGATATCCAAAAGAATGGGAAAACCAGAAAAAATGGAAAGGGGGATGGAAACGTCATAAAAACGGTAAAATTCATCCGAAGCAGGGGGGACGGTGGCGCATATTGGCAAATATTTTTGGCAACCCAAATATGCCGGAAATTGACGATTATTATGAACCGTTTACTTTTGATTATGACTATCTGCAAAAGGCTCCGGAATTAAAAACGGTACCAACGGCGCGGCCACGCTCTCTCATAACTGGCAAACGCATGGAAAAAGTTGAATGGGGTCCAAATTGGGAAGAAATACTAGGTACTGAATTTGAACAAAGGCGTAAAGATTATAACTTCAAAGATATTGAAGAAGAAATTTATGGTGAATTTGAAAACACATTTATGATGTATTTGCCACGTTTGTGTGAGCATTGTTTAAACCCTACCTGTGTCGCATCATGCCCATCCGGTTCTATATATAAACGCGAAGAAGATGGTGTTGTCTTGGTTGATCAGGATAAATGCAGGGGCTGGCGTATGTGTATGTCGGGCTGCCCCTATAAAAAGATTTATTATAATTGGAAATCAGGCAAGGCAGAGAAATGTACATTATGTTATCCACGCCTTGAAAATGGTGAGCCGACGGTATGTTCTGAAACCTGTGTAGGACGCATCCGGTACCTTGGAGTTATTTTATATGATGCAGATCGCATAGAAGAAGCGGCGAGCGTTGAAAATGAGCAGGATCTGTATGAGGCGCAGCTGGATATCTTTTTAGATCCTCATGACCCGGAAGTTATTGAAGAAGCCCGCAGGCAGGGAATTCCAGAAAATTGGATTGAAGGTGCTCAAAATTCTCCAATTTATAAAATGGCGATTGATTGGAAAGTCGCATTCCCACTTCATCCTGAATACAGAACATTGCCTATGGTTTGGTATATACCACCTCTTTCCCCTGTTCAGTCTGCTTTTGAAGCGGGCAAGGTCGGTACTCAGGATGGTATCATGCCTGACATTGATGATATGAGGATCCCCGTTAAATATCTGGCAAATATGCTTACGGGGGGTAAAGAGGAGCCCGTACGTCTTTCCCTAAAGCGGATGATGGCGATGCGCCATTATATGCGTGGCAAAATGATAGAAGGTGTTGAGAAGAATGATTTACTGGAAAGCGTCGGACTGACCAAAGACCTTGTCGAAGATATGTATAAGATCATGGCAATTGCAAACTACGAAGATCGCTACGTGATACCAACCGGACATCGCGAAGAAACAATTGATGCATTTGGTGAGAGTGGTGGTTGTGGCTTTACTTTTGGTAACGGATGTTCCGGTCATAGTAACAGCACTTATGATTTTTTTGAAAATCCGAAGCAATCCCGAGGTCAATCGGGCAGTACGAAAAGTAACAGGGTGAATACCATTTTTCAGCGCGACCATTATGAAGGAGCAGCAAGATTTAATTCCAGTGGGGGTAGTAAAACCTATGGGGACAAAAGCTGATGAAACAACCCGCTTAATTAATCGTTGCGGATAAAATATTGGAATAAATTATGAGAACATTGAAAATACTGGGATTTTTACTAACCTACCCGACGGAGATGCATTTGCAGAATGTAAGTGAATGCCGTGCAATCCTGAAAAATGAAAAATGGCTATCGGACAAATCACTGAAAGCAATAGACAGGTTTTTACAGGAAATGGAACAATCAAGTTTGTTGGATTTGCAGGAAGAATATGTTTCTCTTTTTGATCGTACACCATCTTTGTCATTGCATTTGTTCGAACATATTCATGGTGAATCCCGTGACAGAGGCCAGGCACTGGCCGATTTGGGCGAATTATATCAGAATGAGGGGTTATCTATTAACACGGCTGAAATGCCTGATTATCTTCCGGTTTTTCTTGAATTTAATGCCACCCAATCACTGGATGATGTGAGAGACAACCTTGATAGCATTATAAACATACTTTCTGCGCTGAAAAAACGGCTTGAGAATAGAGATTCCTCATATGCGAATTTATTTGATGTTTTAATTGAAACAGCATCCCGAAAACCGGACGTTAAAGCTATTGAGAATGCGCTAAAGCAGGACCCCGGTGCCTTATATAATTTTGAAGAAATCGACAGACAATGGGAGGAACAATTCGCATTTGATAACGCAGGCAATGATTACAATGGTGAAAGCGGTTGTCCCAAAGCAGACGAAATGGTTGCCAGATTCAAAGAATATCATGATAACGAGAGTGAAAGGATCAATAAATGAGCAGTACTTTAAATTTCTTCCTGTTTCAGATCTTTCCCTATATTTCCATATTTGTTTTTCTGCTCGGGTGTTTGTTACGATTTGACCGTGACCCATATTCCTGGAGAAGTAAATCAAGTCAATTTTTAAGGCGTAAACAGCTGATTGCTGGAAGTATAATGTTTCATGTTGGGATTTTATTTATTCTGGCCGGACACGCTGTCGGACTTTTAACGCCGATTGCCATATTTGATGCATTGGGAATATCTCATGGCGCGAAACAAATTCTGGCAATGGCTGCTGGTGGCATAGCGGGTATATTCTGTCTACTGGGACTTTTATTGTTGTTACATCGACGCCTATTTGATCCACGTATTCGAGTAAATAGTTCATTGGCAGATATAATGGTGCTCTTTTTATTGTTATTTCAACTACTTTTGGGCCTTTTCAGCATAACCGTGTCTATGCAGCATCTGGATGGTCATGAAATGGTGAAATTTATGGAGTGGGCTCAACATATTATTACCTTCAGGGGTGGGGCACATATATTCATTGCCGATGTTGCATTTGTGTTTAAAGCCCATATCACCCTTGGTTTATTTCTACTGGTGGTTTTCCCATTTACAAGATTGGTTCACGCCCTAAGCGTGCCAGTAGGATATGTCTTTAGGCCATATCAAATTGTCCGCAGGAGAGCCAAGTAATGTCGGCAGCGGCCAACGAAATAACAGTTAACGGCATTATAATTTCACCTGATGAAATAAATGCCGAGGTGCAGTATCATCCTGCAGATCACTTTGTGGAAGCAAAGTATCGTGCGACACAGGCCCTGATTATAAGAGAAATTCTTATTCAACGAGCGGCAGAATTGGGGTTATGTGAGAGAAAGAAGGCAATCAAAAATCCTGATAGCATTATTGACGAGTTACTCAAACGGGAACTAATAGTTCCGGAAGCAGATGATGAAACATGTCGGCGTTACTATAATAAAAATAAACATCGCTTTTTTACCTCTCCGCTTTTTGATGTTTCCCATATTCTTTTCCTGGCGCCACCTGAAGACGAGAAGATTAAGGCGGCGGCAAAGTCAAAGGCTAATAAAATACTGGAGGAAATAAAAAAACACCCTGAAAAGTTCGAAGAGATTGCGAAAAAGAATTCAGCCTGTTCTTCGGCAAGTGATGGTGGACGGTTAGGGCAGATAAGCAAGGGGCAGACAATGCCGGCATTTGAAGCTGCTCTGCTTTCCATGAAAGAAGGGGAGCTGAGCACTGAACCCGTTGAAACCGCAGTTGGATATCATATTATAAAGGTCAATAAGAGGGCCGAAGGTGCGCAATTGCCATTTGATAATGTGATCAACTGGATTAAAGGTGATTTGGAAGAGAAAAGCTGGAATAAAGCATTTCAACAATATGTACAGCTTCTGGCAGGACGATCTAAAATAAGTGGATTTCAGTTTAAAGGAGAGAAGACGCCACTCGTCCAATAAACTTGAAAAAGTAGTGTCAATGCAATCAGGTAGGAAAAGGAGTTTTGTTTGCAAAAGTTATTTGAGCATCCCTTTTTAGGACGGGGGTTCAGGCCTTTTTTCTTTTTAGGCGCATTGTTTAGCGTTTTTAGTATTGTTTTATGGGCAAGCATTTATTCAGGATATCTTGCACCACCTTCATTTTATTTCGATCCAATCTCATGGCATTCCCATGAAATGATATACGGGTTTGCTCTAGCTATCGTTGCCGGATTTCTCCTTACAGCAGTTGCAAATTGGACTGGTGGGGCACCCGCACGGCAAATTCACCTTGCCGGTTTATGTTTGTTGTGGTTGCTTGGCCGAATAGCGGTTAATACCGATTTAGGCCTTTCTTTATGGGTTATTGTTGTCGCAGAACTTTTATTTCTTCCGGCATTGACGATCTCATTAATGATCCCTTTAATAAAAAGCTGGAATAAACGAAATTTTATATTTCTATCGTTGTTGAGTATATTATTTGCCTGCGATTTATGGTTCATGTTAACCGAAGAAATCAAACCGCTTTATATTGCAATAATGATCATCCTGATGATGATATCATTGATTGGTGGGCGCATTATTCCTGCTTTTACGGTTGCAGCACTCCGACAGACCGATATTAAGCTGTATCAAACACCACAACCAATAATGGATGCGGTGGCACTCGTATCACTGATTTTCGTAGCGGTTACAATTATCTTTTTTCAGGACATGTTCATATTATTCATTTCTGCGTTCTTTTCCTCCTTAATCCACCTTTATCGTATGAGGTACTATCACACACTGAAAACCTTTGCTGACCCTATGCTATGGATACTGCATGCAGGCTATTTTTGGCTGGTGGTAGGATTATTACTAATTGCATTGTCTGGATTAAACATTTTTACTCTGCCAAGCATTATTCATGCTTTGACTATTGGGGCAATCAGCACGATGATTTTGGGAATGATATGCCGTGTGACTTTGGGCCATACCGGCCGACACTTAAAAGCATCAAAAATGACAGTTGTGGCCTTTTTTCTTATACAGGTTGCCGCACTATTAAGAGTATTCGGGCCAATAATTTTACCGGATCATAAAATGACTTTAATCTCACTGTCCGCGTTTTTATGGGCAGTATGTTTTATCATTTATCTGGTGATTTATACACCTATGCTCGTAAATAAACGTCCCGATGGCCGGGAAACATGATTATATATTAAGTACTTTCATCCGTACTGGTTGCAACTGATATTTTTGATTAATGAATAGTAGTAATTACATATAGAGCATTAAATAAAAACACTGTTTTGAATATCAATTCTTTGTATTTCGTAATAAATACAAAGAAGGATAATTATAAATTTTATATAATTAATTCAATCAGTAATATGTCTGTATCAGCGCCGTTAAATCATGTTAAGGCCATTGTTTTCCGATGAGAAATCTGTCGTTCTATCCACCTGAGCTACGGGACCATGCGGAAACTACGTAGCGCAGGGGGATAAGTAATCGCAATACTACTGTATTTCGTTATCGTATAAAATACCGACTGTTCCTTCACGGCGTGGGTCAGCACCACCCTGAAGGGTGCCATCTTCAAGTTTCAGTACGGCGCTTAAGCCGGAAATTTCACCTTCTGATTCAAAAACATCCAGGCCATAATCACGCAGCGCCTGAATAATTTCCGGTTTTGCGCGGTTGCGTTCGATACGGACCTGTTCGGTCCGTGCCACCATATTCGGAAGGTTGATGGCTTCCTGTGGGCTTAACCCCCAGCGCATAATGCCAACAACTGTTTTTGCAACATATGATATGATATTGCGTCCGCCGGGGGATCCAACGGCCATAAGAAAATCATTATTTTCATCAAGCACGATGGTAGGTGACATGGATGATCGTGGACGTTTGCCCGGTGCAACCGCATTGGCGATGGGGTTTCCGTCAGCGTCTTCATATCTGAATGAAAAATCCGTAAGCTGGTTATTCAGAACCATACCGCCAGCCATACGAAGGGATCCGAAATATCCTTCGACCGTTGATGTCATTGAAACTGCGTTCCCGTCCGCATCAACAATTACGAAATGGGTTGTGCCCACATCATCTAGGGTTGCATCTTCGCCATAAAGAACGGCGGCCTGCTCTTCCTGATAAGCCCAGGGGTCCCCGGCTTCAATATTCTGATTGGCGGCTTCCCGGGATATAAGTTTTGCTCTTTCCTTGATGTATGCGTCGCTCATCATGCCTTGGATAGGAACGTCAACAAAATCATCATCGCCGATAAAGGCGTTATTGTCCGCATATGTAATGCGCAGCGCTTCGGCAAGGAGTGTCCAGTTTGCCGGATCATCAGCACCTTCAGGTGAAAATTCCGGTGCTTCGTTAAGCAGGCTCATGACCATTGAGACAGATACCCAAGACGATGGCAGCGCGGAACCGCAAAGGGTTAATTCACGATAATTGCTGCAATAAGGATCACGTTTTACGGCTGTATAGTTTGCAAGGTCTTCCATGGAAAGTGTGCCACCATTTGGTGCTGCCTGTGCCTTTTCAACAATCTGTTCTGCAATTTCGCCGCGGTAAAAATCTGCCGGATTATTTGCAACTATTTTCATGGTGTTAACATATTCTGGGTTCTTAAGGTTATAACCAACGGGCAGTGGTTCACCCTCATCTGTAAACAGATATTCATAAAGGTCTGTTGGTCCTTCTTCTGGTGTTCGGTGAAAATATTCAGCGTAAGATACGATGGAATCATGCATCCGTGGTGAAACGGCAAAACCATCAGTCGCATGTTTTATTGCCGGTTCAAAAAGATTTGCCCAGGGAAGTTTTCCATGATCCTGATAAGCAAGGTTAAGCACGGCAACAGCACCCGGCGCACCGATTGAACGACCACTGTTTTTTGCTTCACGGCCATTGATAGGTTCGCCATTTTCATCAAGGAAAAGGCTTGGTGTTGCGCCCATTGGTGCTTTTTCACGGCCATTATAATATTCAATATTTTTGGTATCTGCATCATAATGAACCATAAAACCACCCCCGGCCAGACCGGAACTTTGTGGTTCAACCAGGCTCAGGGTTGCCTGAACGGCGATGGCGGCATCAACGGCGCTGCCACCGGCGCGTAGAATTTCCAGGCCGGATTCTGTTGCCAGCGGATTTGCAGTAACAACAATACCGACGGCTTTTGGTTCTGATCGTTCCGCCGCGTTGTCATTTGCCGGTACGGTTTCTTCCGAACAGGCCGAAATAATAATAAGTGTAAAAAATATAAAGAGCTTTTTAGTAAAATCCATAATATGTCTCCCTGATTTATTTATTAAACATTGATTTTAAAATGCGGTCAACAATTGTTGCCATGATGATGGCGCCACTGGTGTAAAAGCCCGGCCCCCACAGGAACGTATTCGCCATATGAATATTGTGTGTCCCGCTCACTTTAAAATCATTCATATCAACATCAGCACCAAGCATGGTTTCTCCGCCGCATTTATATGGTTTGAGAATACCGTCCGATACCATATTTTTAAGGATTTCCTGTTGCCGGTCACTTGTTACGTCACGGTCAATGCTGCCCGTTGTATTGATGAGGGTTTTGGCTTTCTCACATCCAAATTCGTGTTCAATCAGATAACAATCCTCATCTTTATCAAAGGTTACATTTTTAACCCCCTTAATAACGCTAAGTCTGCCGGCGCGGTAAAGAGCCAGTAATTTTTCTGCGGTTGATATGGGACAGGATGCTTCGTAGGTGAGTGTCGCTGTTTCGTAATTTTTGCGAAATCTTTTTTCTTCGTCCGGGCTAATAAGACGGGCGGCAAATATATCCCATATTTCAAGTCCGGCGTCTCCAAATATATCAACCAGAATGTTACGGGCTGTACCATTTATGGCAGTGTGTAAATCTTTCTCAAGAATGTCGGCTGTTTTATC
>JAUILB010000118.1 GCA_030432815.1 Alphaproteobacteria bacterium
TCTTCCCCTGCCGCTCGCGCTTTTGCTTTCATTGCATTTACTTCGGCAAAAACATAAGGTGGCAATCTTTTTATTCTATAAAATTCTGAATTCATCATCTTTCTCTGATTAAATGGACAAAACCGTTTAATTTGCGCCTTCTAATAGCAGCAAAATCCTGTTCGGGGAACAGGATTCTGCAAAACATTCGCTAATTTTTAAAAGGATTTATGTGAACTGAGAAACAAACACAATCGCAATTGCCAGCGGACAAAGATATTTGATAACGGTGTATAGTAATTCAAGATGTTTTTCATTTGCACCAAAGGCATCAAGCACGTTTTGTTTATTGATAACCCAACCAACAAAAACAGCTGTTAAGAGGCCGCCTAACGGCAAACCAACCTTGTTAATCCACCAGTCAAAACTATCAAGCAGGTTCATTCCTGAAATTGTCACATCAGCCAGTATATTGGTTGAAAAGACAGACACCATTCCCAAACTGAATATTGAACCAGTGACGATCGATGCCGCTTTTGAACGCTTCATATCATAAAATTTATTCAGATAGCTGACCATCTGTTCCATAAGTGCCAGCAGCGTCGTAAAGCCCGCAATTGCCAGTAGAGTAAAGAAAGCTGTACCTACCAGTGCACCATACTCCAACTGGCCAAATGCCACGGTCATAGTATTAAATACAAGCGCGGAACCTACATTGGGTTCCATACCAAAACCAAATACAATTGGAAAAATTGCCAGTCCGGCAAAGACAGCCACGCAGGTATCAGCAATACAGATAATAAAGGCAGATTTTACAATTGATGTTTCCTGTGGCAGATAAGCTCCAAAGGTCAGCATGATACCAAGAGCCACCCCGATTGAGAAAAAGGCTTGTCCCAGTGCGCTGACAACAACACCCGCATTAACCTTGGAAAAATCGGGTGCAAACAAAAATGACGCACCGGCCCCAAAATCACCAATAACGGCGGCCATAATTATAAGTGCAAGTAAAAGACAAAAGAAAATCGGCATGGCTATTGATGTCATTTTTTCAATACCGTTATTTAATTCCTTTGACAGTATCAAAGCGCAAACCGCCATAAAGAAACCATGCCAGAATGTAAGTTTTAGAGGGCTTCCGGAATAGCTGGCATAAAGTTCCACTGCTCCATCCGGGGTAATACCCTTGAAACTTCCCATTATGGCTTCAATAGCATAAGCCCCTGTCGTTCCAGCGATAACGCTATAATAAGAACATAAAATAAATGAGGAAGACGCGATAAACCAGCCAACATATTTCCAGTTTTGGGATTTATCTTCCATGCGCGCCACATGACCAAAATTGGTAACTGCCCCCTGCTTTCCATAGCGTCCAAGCATTGTTTCCGCTGCCAGTAGCGGAAAACCAATGATAATAACGAAGCCAACATAAATGATTACAAAGGCCGCGCCGCCATTTTGACCGGCTTCAAACGGAAAACGCCAAATATTTCCAAGTCCGATTGCGCCCCCCACAGCGGCCAATAAAAACCCTGTGCGTGATTTCCAGTGGCTTGTCATTTCATGTTTTGTACTAACCTGCATTTTATTTCCTCATAAATACTTTATTATGCATTCTGCTTTTCTGCTTTTATACGTGCTTCATGCGCCTCTCGGGTCATTGCAAATAGTTCCGGGCTTTTTAAAAGCAGTGCAATCAAATTGGGTACCGCCATCAAACCAAGTGAAGCGAGCCCGAATGACCATATCGTTGCAAATTCACCTACACACCCCAGAAAAACAACGGTCACACTAAGCATCCTGAAAACCAGCTTAAACTTTTCATTACTTAAAAAGACCCCTGCACGCTCTACATACAAACTCCATGCAATGATAGTTGTGAAGGCGAAAATCAATTGCCCGAAAATTACCACATAACCACCACCAGGCACACCGACGGCAAAGGCCTGCGATGTTAATGTGGCACCAGCGTTTCCATCATCACCAAAAAGCCATGCGGTTTGAGTGATGCCTCCCATTTCTATCTGCACTGTTAGAATTATAAGAGATGTAAAAGTACAAATTATGATTGTATCAATCACAGTACCCAACATCGCTATTTCGCCCTGTCTGATAGGATCTTTCGTTTCAGAAGAAGCATGCGCGATCGCCGCACTTCCTGTACCCGCTTCGTTTGAATAAAGCCCTCTCGATACACCCTGCTGTATCGCAGCGCTTATTGCAGCACCGGCAAACCCCCCAACTGCTGCGGTTCCATTAAACGCACCCTCAAATATAAGACCAAAAGCCGCAGGAATTTGCCCAGCATTCATAACTAGGATCGCAGAACCAAACAAAAGATAAAGAATGCTCATGGTCGGAACGGTGAATTCAGCAACACGTGCAATTGATTGAAGACCACCAATTATGACAGCAAATACAATCCCTGAAAGAGCAACCGCTGTAATCCAGTGATTAACACCAAAATTTTCACTGAGGACAACAGAAATCGAATTCGCCTGAACCATATGGCCAGTAGCAAGGCCGGCACAAACCATCGCTATTGCATATGCGCCCCCAATCCATAAACCGCTCTTACCCAGACCGATTTTTGCATAATACATTGGTCCACCAACAAGCATTCCTTCGCTATCACGGGTTCTATATCTGATTGCCATAAGTGCTTCAGCATATTTGGTTGCCATACCGCACAGAGCAGTCATCCACATCCAGAATATTGCACCGGGGCCACCAATCAGGATCGCTGACGCCACACCGATAATATTACCCGCACCGATTGTGCCGGAAAGTGCTGTCATTAGCGATTGTAGCGGTGTAATACCATCATGCTCTTCAGTATGAGTATTTGATTTTTTACTGAATAATAATTGAAACCCTGCTTTAAGACGCCTAATTGGCATAAATTTAAACCCAACCGTTAGGTAAATCCCGGTTCCAAGCAATAAAATCAACAGCCAACTGATCGGAAATATCTGTCCGAATATTTCAACTTCAAATGTTGTTCCCCAGACAAATTGCTCCAACCATGCTGCAAAATCAGCGAATACCTCCCGCATATAGAACTCCCAACAATATTTTGTATATTATATTATTAGCTTTGATTTTAATGAGATTATGCTTTAAAGCAACGGGAAATATTTTGATGCAGTGCCAAATATGACATTGGGCATTCTAACTTTGAAATTCCTTAATATATTTTGCTGCTATTTCTGCGTATCCTTTTACACCCTTTGCATTATTTGAAAGCATCTCTGAATCCAGGTTACGCATAAATTTAGCGGGCCTTCCCAACCAAAGTTCAGCTTCACCGATTGTTTTGCCGGGACTTAACAACGAGCCGGCCGCAAGCATTCCATTTTTCTTTATGTGGGAATTATCCATTGTTGCGGCGTTAAAACCGACAAAGCCGCCATCTTCAATCCTGGTTCCATGGATTAATGCCATATGCCCAATCAGGACATTGTCGCCAATCAGTGTATTTATCCCGCCACTGCTTACATGCACAACAGAGCCATCCTGTATGTTGGTGTTTTGACCAATACGGATCACACCCACATCACCCCGAATGACAACATTAAACCAGATACTGCTGCCAGATTCTATCTGAACATTACCAATTATTCTTGCTCCAGGTGCTATAAAACAATCATCCGCTATGGTTGGCCAAATCCCATTGAAGGGATAAAGCATGCCACCACCATTTGCCATTTTGCCATGTTCATTAGTCATATCAAGTTGTAAGTGCTTTCATAAATGTATCTTCGTCAACATTGCCACCGCTAAGTACAAGGCAAACCGTTTTACCGGTTACATCGATTTTACCTGTAAGGACGGCTGCCAATGCTACAGCACCACCCGGTTCTACAACAAGCTTCATTTTTTCCCACGCATATTTCACAGCCAGTAGCGCCTCGTCATCGCTGACCGTAAGTACACCACTTAAATTTTCAGCCATGATATCAAAATTCATTTTTTCTGTTACCGGCGTAAGTATCGCGTCACAAATAGACCCTCCACCCCGTTCATTTTTAATCAATTCATTCTTTTCAAGGGAACGCTGCACATCATTAAAGCCAACGGGCTCAACACCATATATCTCGGTTTTGGGGCTTAATTTTTTCACAGCGAGTGAGCAGCCGGCAATTAGTCCGCCACCGCCCACCGGTGTCATAAAAAGATCGAATTCTACATTCTTTTCTTTCGCCTGATTAACAGCTTCTAAAGCCGCTGTCCCCTGACCGGCAATGATATAAAAATCAGCAAATGATGGCACGACGATGCAGCCTCTTTCATTGGATATTTTATCTGCAATTTCTTCACGGCTTTCAGTTTCCCGGTCATACGTAATGACTTCAGCACCATAATTTTTTGTATTTTCAAGCTTCATTTTGGGCGAATCTTCGGGCATCACAATCACCGCTTCGATACCAAGCATTTTTGCCGATGCCGCAACACCCTGCGCATGATTACCAGATGAATAAGCCACTACCCCGCGCTTTTTTTCTTCTGTATTAAGGCGGCTAAGACGATTATATGCCCCCCTGAACTTAAAAGCACCAACCCTTTGCAGGCATTCTGCCTTGATATAAATTTCAGCATTCAGACGATCTGATAAATCGTCGCATCTTAGCAGAGGTGTTTTTACTGCAAAACCTTCTATCGCTTCAGCGGCGGATAATACATCTGCAAATTCGGGATAATTTTGTTCGTTCATATTGCTTGCTCATTTTCCATTGGAATTTCCCGTTAATTGATATTTTAATTACAGGTAATTACCAACAAAAAAATTGTAGTCCCTACAATTTACTTCCACTTACTTGCTTGTTCTTATGCTTTTGAATAGGATTTATCACAATATTATAAGAGTCTGGGATGGGAGCCTTTCATGAAACTGTTTAAACTTGTTATTTTCTGTACATTTCTTTGCTTATTTTCAACGACCTCTTACGCACAAGACGTCAGGGGGAAAAGCTTTTATCCCGATAATGTTACTTATGATCCAGAAATCCCTAAACCCGAAGAAACAATCGGACATCCCCTTGGACATCGCGTTGCGCGCCATGACCTTCTTGTAAGTTATATGAGAACGCTTGCTGAAAAATCGGACCGTGTTAACGTTGAAACCATCGCCAAAACCCATGAAGGGCGTGATATATTAATGCTGACCATTAGTTCTCCTGAAAATCTGGCAAGGATTGATGAAATTAAGGCTGCTCATGTGGCTTTATCCGACCCAAATTCAACTCAGGAAATTTCCGATGATATGCCGGTTGTAACCTGGCTTAATTATGGTGTTCACGGAGCCGAAGTCAGTTCGACCGACAGTTCCATGGCCGTTGCATATTATCTAGCCGCAGCGCAGGGGGATTACATTGATGAAACATTAAAAAACAGCGTGATCCTGATCATCGCAATCTTTAACCCCGATGGTAATGCAAGACAATCTGCCTGGAACCATATGCATGGATCATACGTACCAATCACCGATCCCAATGGACGAAATCACAATACGGCATGGCCCGGTGGGCGTACCAACCATTATTGGTTTGATTTAAATCGTCAATGGCTCTTACAAACACAGCCCGGCCCACAAGGATGGGTTAAAAAGTTCCATGAATGGAAACCAAATTTAAGTGTCGATCACCACGAAATGGGCACCAATAGCACATTCTATATTCCGCCCGGGGTTCCTCAACGGACGTACCCCTATATCCCGACAGAATCTATAGATTTATTAGAGGAAGTAACAAACCGACCACGCGATTTTATGGATAGTGAAGCACGACTTTATTTCAGCGAAGAAGGATATGATAATTTCTATATCGGAAAAGGAGCGACATACCCCCATATGAATGCCAGTATAGGCATGCTATTTGAGCAGGCCGCTACACTTGGTGAAGTGGAAACAGTTCATGGAAAAATGTCCTTCCGGGACAATGTAAGGACGTATCTGAATATCAGTCTTTCTATTGTCCGGGCCGGACTTGAGCTTCGTCCCCGTCTTCTAGATTATCAAAAAAGATTTTATCAAAACGCCATTGATCTGGCCTCAGCAGATGGCATTAAAGGGTATGTTTTTGCGTCCCCGAAAGATAAAGCCCGTGGTTATCATTTCAGAGAACTGCTTAAAAGACATCAAATCGATGTAAATATTATGGATGAAGATGTCACAATTGATGGTAAAACCTACCTTGCCAGCCAAAGTTATATGGTTAAAACCAATCAAGCACAATATACTTTGATAAAGGGTATCTTTGAAAAAATTACCACCTTTGAAAATAATACTTTTTATGACGTATCGGGTTTTACCATGCCACTAGCATACGGGATGGATTTTGCGCCGGTCAGTAGCCGTGAACTTTCAAGTGCAGGAGATATTATAGAACCAGTATTTGAAAATGCGCCAGAGCCAGAAATGGCAAGTGCAGCCTATCTTTTTGAATGGAACGAATATTATTCACCACGTGCTCTGAACCGTCTATTACAGGCAGGTGTAAGGCCAAAAGTGGCAACAAAACCATTTACCATCGAAACAGATGAAGGCCAACAGAATATGGGATATGGCAGCATTATGGTGTCAACAGGTTGGCAAGGAAGCGAGCTTTCGAATACTGAACTTCACGAACTTATGAAAACCATCGCCAGTGAGGACGGTATTAAAATACATGCAGTCAGCAGTATTCGAACACCTACTGCCGGAATGGATCTTGGTAGTCGTAACTTCCTGCCAGTCGAAAAACCAAATATCCTACTTCTGGTTGGTGAAGGCACCCGTGCTTATGATGCAGGTGAAGTATGGCACTTACTGGACTATCGGATGAAAATTCCAGTTACGCTTTATGATAAACGTAACCTTGGATCATTGGATATCAGTAAATATACTCACATTATTTTTGTTGGTGGCAGCTATAATAGCGATGATGAAACGCTCACGCGTAAAATACGAAACTGGGTACGTGATGGTGGAACGGTTATCGCACATCGTCAGGGGGCAAAATGGGCGGGTGAGATTTTACTGGATGTAAATGATCCAGGCGAAGAATATCCGTTGGACAGGCAAAATTATGCCGACAGAATTTCAAATGAAGTAGAAAATCTTGTAGGCGGCGCGATTATGGAAGGTGATCTAGATAACACCCATCCAATTGGGTATGGATATGTGCACCGTAAAGTTTACACACACCGGGACACATTAATTGCTTTTGACCCGCCTAAAAACCCTTATGCAACAGTTGTTTCAATTCCAGAAAATGCGCTCGCCTCCGGCTTTGCTTCTGATGATAATCAGACACGCCTTGCCGGAAAAGCAAATGTCATTGCAGAAAGACTTGGACAAGGATCGGTCATATTATTTGCCAATAATCCCAATTTCAGAGCGTATTTTTACGGTTCGAACAAAATGTTTTTAAATGGGCTTTATTTTTCAAAAGCGTTTGTACGTCCTAGTAACTAAACAGCATCTTTTTCAGCGTTAGTGCTTTATCGTCGCCTTTTTGATTGAAGGCGACAATATATTTTATTCTGATCAAAATCAGCTTTTTAGATAAAGTGTCGGGTTAACGGCACGTGATCCTTTACGCATTTCAAAATGGAGTTGTGGACTATCAACACGGCCAGTGCTGCCAACATAGGCAACCACCTGACCGCGCACCACCTGATCACCTTTTTTGACAAGTAACCTATCGTTATGTGCATATGCGGTTACCCAGCCATTATCATGTTTGATAAGAATAAGGTTCCCATAACCGCGTAGTTTATTGCTTGCATGAACCACAACACCGCTCTCTGACGCATATACAGAACTACCCATTGGCGCACGGATATTTACGCCATCATTATGATATCCGGCCTGTTTCGGACCATAATTTGAAATGACAGTACCGCTGACCGGCCACATAAATCCCTTGCCGGATACTGGAGGTGGCGGCGCAATTGCTACCCGTATCTGGTTATTATCACTGCGACCAGGTAGATTTAACTGTTGTCCAACATGAAGCGCATAAGGTTGTTGCAATCCGTTTATGCGTACAAGATCATTCATGGTAATACCATTTGCACGCGATACACC
>JAUILB010000119.1 GCA_030432815.1 Alphaproteobacteria bacterium
ACTATTGCAGATGGCAAACCATCAACACCATTCTTAAGTTTCGGTGACCGTGTTGAAATTGACATGTTCGATCAAGATGGCAACACAATTTTCGGCCGCATTGATCAGAAAGTCGTGCCTTTTTAAAGCCGTTCAACAACAGTTGATAACGCATCCAGACAGCTATAGCCAAGTTTTATACTGCGTTCTGCGGACCAGCCGGTCTCCGGATTGGGCGTATCTGCCGTATCCTTAAACGGCATTTCAAGCGTCATGGCAACCGCATCAAAACGGTGGGCGATCTGATTGGTGCTCATGCCAAGGTTGCCTTCACCGGGGGCATTTTTAGCATACCCTTTTTCATTTTGAAAATCCGGATTAACCCGTTCAAGTTCACGACCGAACATATAGGCGGTATCAAGGTTATATTGATTAAGGTTCGGCACCCCTTCAAAGCAGGCAATGAAATTATAGGGAAGGGCTTCATCCCCGTGGCAGTCAAGCGAAAAGTCCAGTCCTTTTTCATCCATTTTACTTAGAGGATGATAAACTTCCGGGCTTAGATCCGGGTCGGGATCGTCCCAGTCCCTGTTTAAATTCTGTCCTTTTGCGTTGCAGCGCAAATGTCCCCGAATGCTGCCATCGGGATTGACATTGGGAACAATATAAAACACACATTTTTCAAGCAGCTTGCGGCTTAAGGCGTCTTCATCATCAAGAAGGCGGGAAAGAACACCTTCAACCAACCATTCAGCCATGCTTTCACCGGGATGCTGTCGGGCGAAAATCCATATTTTCTTTTTGCCTTCCCCTTCTTCACCGACGGTAAGCATATCAAGATCACGGCCATCGCAGCTTTCACCGATGACTTCAAGACTTACCCGTTCATGTGTCGCAGCCGTGGAGACAAGCTCCTGATGACGGTCATAACTGTATGGTGCGAAATAGGCATAATATACACTGTCCGTTTCAGGCACGTGTTGAATGGTAAGCGTGCCATTTTTATAAACCGTACTTACCCGAAACCATGTTTCATGATCATATGAGGCGCAGGCCTGATAATCTTCCCATCCGGCAGGATAGGCGGCGCCGTCACATCCTTCGATATTAAGCGCACAAAGCTGTCCTTTCGCCCCCGTCAGGCGAAAATGAAACCATTGATAAAAATGTGAATTGTTATCTTTATTGATCGATAGCCGGATATTGCCCGGTGCCGATGCATCGATAACATTAATATTCCCACTATCAAAATTGCTGCTGATTTTCATAATAAACTCTCTTTAATCGCTCCGGATTCTTTTATACGTCTCTTTCGAATAAACGTAAACGTGACTTTTCAGTTTTCTTCTGGCAAAGTGATCGAAAGTTATAATAAAAATAGGGAAGAAGTATGTCTGACGCGACCGACGATATGTTTAGGGGGTCACAGGAACGCAATTTCATGGGCCACCCGATCGGGCTATCCATTTGTTTTTTAACCGAAATGTGGGAACGTTTTTCCTATTATGGTATGCGGACAATCCTTATCCTTTACCTGACCAAATATCATCTGTTTGGTGTTGATAAAGCGAGCATGATTTATGGTGCCTATGCCGGCATGGTTTATATGATGCCGATTATTGGGGGCTATATGGCGGACCGGTATCTGGGAAGCCGCAAGGCGGTAACATACGGTGCTATATTGCTAGTACTTGGTCACGGGTTGATGGCATTTCATGGTCCAGCCGCCTATATGGATGGTGATATGGTTGTCAGGGATGATTTTTATATCAGTATTTTCTTCCTTGCGCTTTCGCTGATTATCGGTGGTGTCGGTTTCTTAAAAGCCAATATCTCTACGGTTGTTGGTGCGCTATACGGGCCAAATGATCCCCGTCGTGATGGTGGTTTTTCGATCTTTTATATGGGGATTAATGTAGGTGCATTTCTTTCAATGATAATCGTTGGATATGTTGGTGAAACCTATGGCTGGAATTACGGGTTTTCAATCGCCGGGATCGGTATGCTTTTTGGCCTTCTTGTGTTTCTCTGGGGTCAGAAATTTCTTGAAGGGCGGGCCGAGCCACCCAAGCCGGAAATATTGAAGGAAAAATCACCCATCGGTATCAATAAGGAAAATACCATTTATCTGTTTGGTTTGGGTCTGGTGGGTTTAAGCTGGGTGATGATGCAGTATGATGAAATGGTCATTCAGCTTGTTGGTATTTCCGGTCTGATTATGATCGGGCTGGTGCTTTATTATTCGGTGACACAATGTGAAAAGGTTGACCGTGAAAGACTTTGGGTCGCGCTTTTTCTGATCGCGATACAGTCCGTTTTCTGGGCTCTTTTTGAACAGCAGGCCGCGAGCCTTACCCTGCTTGCGGATCAGCAATTTAACCTTAACTTTTTGGGGATGAATATTCTGGCCTCACAGGTACAGACAATGAATTCCCTGTTTATTATTATGTTTGCCCCTGTGATGGCCTGGCTTTGGGTTGTGATGGCAAAATCAAAAATTGAACCATCCACACCCGGAAAATTCGGCTATTCGCTTCTGATCATTGGCGCGGGCTACATCATTTTTGCCTGGGGAATGGGGCTTGATGACAGCACGAGTAAAAGTTTCTTCTGGCTTATATTCATCTATTTCATGCTTACACTCGCGGAACTTTTCCTAAGCCCCGTAGGACTTTCCATGGTAACCAAATTAAGTGTACCAAAAATCGTTGGTATGATGATGGGAACGTGGTTTTTATTCACGGCGCTTGGCAATAATGTTGCCGGATGGATCAGTTCACTTATGGGAAGTGATCAGCATGGTGTTGCCGCAGGCACCCTTGATATGAATGCGACAATGGAACTTTATTATATTATTGGATATGTCAGTGCGGGTGTGGGCATTTTCATATTTGTGTTAACCCCGCTTCTTAAAAAATGGATGCACGGGGTTCATTAGGTAGGCTTACACGATATGTCTGATACAGAAATCGATCTATATGAAGGATCGCAGAAACGCACCTTCCTTGGGCATCCCGTTGGAATATATATTTGCTTTCTGACCGAAATGTGGGAACGTTTTTCCTATTACGGTATGCGGGCATTGCTGATCCTTTACTTAACCAAATATCATCTTTTTTCCGGCGAAAAAGCCAGTATGATCTATGGTGCCTTTGTTGGTCTTGTGTATATGTTGCCGATTATTGGCGGCTATTTGTCGGACCGCTATCTGGGCAGCCGTAAATCGGTAACTTACGGCGCGATTCTGCTGGTCGCCGGTCATTCACTGATGGCCTATCATGGATCGGCCGCTTATATGGATGGTGATGTTGTTGTGCGGGATGATGAGGCCATCAACATATTCTTTCTTGCGCTTGCGTTAATCATTACCGGTGTCGGGTTTTTAAAAGCAAATATCACGACCGTTGTGGGGGCACTTTACGGACCAAAGGATCCGCGCCGGGACAGCGGCTTTACTATATTTTATCTTGGGTTAAATCTTGGGGCGCTGGTTTCCATGTTGCTTGTTGGATATGTGGGTGAAACCTACGGCTGGAACTATGGTTTTTCCATCGCGGGGATCGGGATGCTTTTCGGTCTGCTTGTTTTCTTATGGGGACAAAAGCTGCTTGATGGCCATGCGGAACCAAACAACCCGGAAATATTAAAAGAAAAAGCCCTCTTTGGCATTTCAAAAGAATTGGCCATTTATCTGGGCGGGATCGGCATGGTTTTCGCCAGCTGGATTTTAATGCAGTATCAGGAAGCGGTGGGTGTTCTTCTTGGAACGTCCGGTGCCGTGATGGTTGCTATTATTGTATCTTATGGATTTATGAAATGTACACGTATTGAGCGGGACCGTTTGATTGTCGCGCTGATACTTATTGTGTTTCAATCGGTTTTTTATGCCTTGTTCGAACAGCAGGCGGCGAGCCTCACGCTTCTTGCCGACCAGCAGTTTGACAGGACTATATTTGGTTGGGAGGTTAAAGCATCGCAGGTACAGACTATGAATACATTGTTCGTATGTTTATTGGCGCCGGTGATGGCGTGGATCTGGCTTGCACTGGGAAAACGGAACCTTGAACCATCCATACCGCTGAAATTTGCCATGGCAATGCTTATCATTGGCGCAGGGTACATAATATTTGCCAAAGGACTGGCGATTGAAAATCAAAACGGCAAGAATTTTTTATGGCTTGTCTTTATTTATTTTTCCCTTTCCTGGGCGGAACTTTTCATTATTCCTGTCGGGCTTAGCATGATTACAAAAATCAGCGTTGCCCGTATCGTCGGAATGATGATGGGAACATGGTTCCTGTTTATGGCTGTTGGCAATTATATGGCAGGCTGGATCAGTTCCCTGATGGGAGTTGATGGTCACGGGGTTAGTGCAGAACTTGATATGACCGCGACCATGGATGTTTATACCACAATAGGAATGGTAAGCGTTGGGGTAGGTTTATTTATTATTGTACTGACACCTCTTCTTAAAAAAGGAATGCACGGCATTCGTTAAAAAACGGTCATAATTTCATCAAGCGGCTTTTTCCATTTTGCATGTTTTGGTACAGTGGCATCTTCTGCGGGATGACCAACCACGAGAATCATTTCCGGTTTTTCACTTGCCGGGCGGTCACAAAGTTCATTTAAAAACTTCATCGGGTTTGGTGTATGCGTGAGGGTTGTTAGTCCCGCCTGATGAAGCGCTGTTATGAGGAATCCGGTGGCAATACCGACCGATTCGTTTACATAATAATTTTTGAACTTTCGTCCATTTCGGTCAGTGCTGGTGCGCTGGGCAAATATAACAATAAGCCAAGGAGCAGTAGTAAGGTGCGGTTTGTGGTCGTTGGTTCCTATGGGTTCAAGCGCACCTAGCCATTCATCGCTAGCGCGGCCGGCATAAAATGTGCGTTCTTCTTCTTCGGCTGCATCACGGATTTTTTGTTTATGTTCGGGATTTTCAATCACGGCAAAATGCCAGGGCTGATGATTGGCCCCACTTGGAGCAAGACCAGCGACTTTAATACAGTTTTCTATCACTTCACGTGGTACAGGCCGATCAGAATATTGCCTTACAGTATGACGTTTTTTCATCAGTTCGTAAAAGGCCTTCGATTTTTTTATCATTTCATCGTCGCTCAATGTCCAACGGTCAGGTATCGGAAGTTCGACATAATTATTATCAAGCGGGATTGAAGAAGCGTATTTCTCTGTCTTATCAGGCATAGTGTCGTATCTCTTATTTTGTGTTGTTATGATCATAGCGATTTTTGGTTGCATATGCAACTAATTGCGTTGTCATACAAGTGAAACAATATACTCACATACCTGTATCAGCAGGTTCATATGAACTTAATATGTGTATGTAATTCCGAACCTGTGAATTATTCCAGCTCTTCTCTCAGGATTTCCAGTTCGAGCCATTCATCCTCTTTTTCAGCGAGCTGGCTCGAATATTTTTCAAGTTCTTTCATCTTTTTATTAAAAAGATCTGGGTCCCGACTATAAAGATCGGGTTCTGCGAGCTGATTTTCCAGTGTTTCAATCTGCCTTGTGATCTGATCTATCTCCTTTGGCAGATTTTCGAGCGCATATTGATGTTTATAAGTAAGCTTTTTGGCCTTTGGGGCTGTTCTGGCCTTTTCCGGTTTTGATTTCGTGGGTTTGGAATCATTTTTCTTCTTGGGTCCATCAAGCCGGTTTTTTCTTTGCCTTGCATAATCGCTATAACCACCGGGATATTCCCTTACATCGCCGTTTCCTTCCATGGCAATGGTCGATGTGACCAGCCGGTCCAGAAAGTCACGATCATGGCTTACCAGAAGAAGGGTACCATCATAATCACTAAGAACATCCTGCAGCAGATCCAGTGTATCCATATCAAGATCATTTGTGGGCTCATCCAGAATCAGTAGATTTGTGGGTTGTGCCAGTGTTTTGGCAAGTAACAATCTGTTTTTTTCGCCGCCTGAAAGCGAACTGACCGGGCTGTGAGCCTGGCTGGCGTCAAACAAAAAATCCTTCAAATAAGAAATAATATGTTTGGGATGGCCACGTACCATGATGTGGTCACTTCCGTCACTAAGGGTTTCCCAAACCGTTGCGGTATCCTTAATCAGGCTTCTGTTTTGATCAAGAAAGGTTGCTTCAATATTTGTACCAAGCTTAACCCGGCCCTGATCCGGGATTTGTTGACCCGTTAACAATTTAAGCAGGGTTGTTTTTCCGGCACCATTGGGGCCGATTATCCCAACCCGATCACCACGCAGGATTTTTACTGAAAAATCCTTCAGGATGACATTATCCCCGTAGGCGGCGCTTATTTTATGGGCTTCAATTACTTTTTTGCCGGATGTTTTTCCGCTGTCTGCTGTCAGCCGCGCACTGCCTGTTACAGCAATTTGCTCCGCTCGTTTTTCACGCAGGTCCCAAAGTTTTCGCATGCGGCCCATGTTGCGCTTGCGTCTTGCAGTTATGCCTTTATGGGACCAGTCCGTTTCTTTTTCGATTAATTTATCAAGCTTTGCGCGTTCAGTGGCTTCCTGTTCCAGGATTGTTTCTGACCAATTTTCAAAATGCGAAAATCCTTTATCAAGCCTGCGGACGATGCCGCGGTCAAGCCAGAATGTAGTGTTGGTCAGGTTGTTTAGAAAGGCACGGTCATGGCTAATAAGTACCAAAGCGCCACGCCATGATTTTAATCTTTCTTCAAGCCATTCTATGGTTGCGATATCAAGATGGTTTGTCGGTTCGTCAAGCAGAAGAATGTCTGTTTCGCTGACCAGAGCACGAGCAATTGCCGCACGCCTTTTTTCACCGCCAGACATTGTACCCGTTGCCATTTCAGCATCAAGGCCAATTTCAGCAAGAATAATATCAACCTGAAACTTATCATGTTCAGAACTGCTGACAAGTCCGGACGCGACATAATCATGGGCGTTTTTATACCGGCTTAAATCCGGATCCTGCTCAAGATATGTGACATGGCATCCCGGCTGGATAAATCGTTCACCGCCATCGGGTTCAACAGTGCCATGAATGATTTTCATTAGAGTTGATTTTCCAGCCCCGTTGCGCCCGACCAGAGATATACGGTCGGTCGCGCCGATTGCCAGATCGACACCTTTAAACAGTGGATTTGCGCCAAAGCGAAGGGTCATTTCTGTAAGAGTAAGTAGCGGAGGGGCCATCTAATTTATTTCTTCTTGCATAAAAGCTACTGGAAATAACATAATTGTGATCTTCTGTTAATAGAAACATAAGGGTATCGACCCTATATATAAGTTGCGGGAATTAGAATAACTTTAACCAATAGGGTAACATTATGTTGATAAAGATCAAAGATTCCTGGGAACTAACAGATAATGATGTAACGTCGCAAAGCGCCTATTTATCAAGGCGGGATATTATAAAAGCAGCGGGTATTATAACAGCCGGTGGGATCGCAAATATGATGGCGCCGGGGCTTGCCATGGCTGAAACGGCTTTAAAAGCAAGAGCAAATGAATTTGATGGCAGAGACCTTCGCGATGAGCAGACGGAAATAGAAGCGATCAGGGGCTATAATAATTTTTACGAATTCGGAATGGATAAGGATGACCCTGCAAGAAATGCCCATACATTAAAACCCGAACCATGGAGCGTCGTTGTTGATGGCCATTGTGAAAATAAGGGAACTTATGCCGTTGAGGATTTGATTGACTTTAACAATCTTGAGGAACGCATATACCGTATGCGTTGTGTTGAAGCATGGTCTATGGTGATCCCCTGGGTAGGCGTGCCACTTTCGCAAATTATTGATAAACTCTCGCCTACCTCGAAAGCTAAATATATTTATTTTGAAACTCTTGTTGATGTGGATCAGATGCCTGGCCAGCGGCGTGGCATTATCAAATGGCCATACCGCGAAGGTTTAAGGATGGATGAAGCCATGCATCCGCTGACGATTATGGCTGTTGGCCTTTACGGTGAAAAGCTGGCTAATCAAAATGGGGCACCGATGCGGCTGGTTGTGCCGTGGAAATATGGTTTTAAGGGTGTGAA
>JAUILB010000120.1 GCA_030432815.1 Alphaproteobacteria bacterium
AATACGTGGCCTTTTTGCACCCTTTAGCGCTTCCCACGCACGGTCAATATCTTTTATCGAAGCCCGGGCAAGCGAACACACACTCGTTTCTTTCATCAGTGCTGAAATCTGTTGTACGGCATTAAAATCGCCATTTGATGCTATAGCAAAGCCTGCTTCAATCACATCAACGCCCAATTGTTCAAGTGCCTCTGCAACACGTATTTTTTCGTTTAACGTCATGGAACAGCCCGGTGACTGTTCCCCGTCTCTTAATGTGGTATCAAAAATGATTACCCTGTTTTTATCTCTCGTCATTGACTTAAGTCCTTTGAATTCTATTAAAATATTCTATCATATTTCCGGAAAAGACACATACAATTTTTTATATGAAAACCCGGCATTTTGGGAGGTTCTCCCCTAAACGCTCGCTAAAGTCAGCTTTAAATGGTAAGCGTTCAGGGGCGACTAAGTCGACCGAGACCGAGTAGAAGAATTGAAGACAGAAGAAGGGCTGCGCTGGCATTAAGCGCCTGCACATTAAAAATAAATTCAAAATTTGTTTTATGACTTTGCATAAAATTTCTTTGCCTTTTTAAATTAATAAACAACCTTTTAACCGTAAATAGTTAATTTGTGAATAAGAAAATTATATTTTTTATGCCTTCATAACATCAAGCAATCGATCCAAAAATCTCTCACACGCATCAAGCTGGGAAATTTCAACATACTCATCTGCCTTATGCGCCTGTAAGATACTTCCTGGGCCGCAGACAACAGCCGGTACACCGCCCTTTTGATGAAAAATACCGGCTTCAGTACCATATGAAACCACATGGGTAGAGTTTTGTTCTGCCAGGTGTTTAACCAGGGATTCAGCACTTGATCCTGTTTCCGGAAAAAGACAAGGTACTTTTGCCAGATAATCCGTTTTCACGTCACCATATTGTGACGATTTTTTACGCATACCGGGAAGAATATTACCATCAATAAAATCACAGTATCTTTCATAAATTTCATCTTCGTCTGTGCCCGGTATTGGTCGATAGTCCCATTCGATTTCGCAATAGTTTGGTGTAATGTTGGCAACCATTCCCCCTTGCATACGCCCAACATGTATTGTGGCATAGGGAGGATCAAATCCTTCTATTTGCGGTTTTCTTTGTCTGAATTCTTCCTGAAGTTCATCCAGGAAATTAACAATTTGCGACGCATAACTTACCGCATTAACGCCACGGTCCGTACTGGAATGGTTTTCGTGCCCATATACTTTTGTCAGTAGATGCCTTATCCCTTTATGGCTATTAACCACTTTCATGGATGTTGGCTCCCCCACAATACAGGCCCTTGGCTTCACTTCAAGATCATTGACCACATCCACAAGACTGTGAACACCCGTACACCCTGTTTCTTCATCATAGGAAAATGCCAGATAAAGTGGTTCTTTCAGATCTGCGTTTATGAAATCAGGTACTTTTGATAATACACATGCGATAAATCCCTTCATATCACAGGTGCCCCTACCAAATAGCTTACCACCCCTTTCCTTCATTGAAAAAGGTTCACTTGACCATTTTTGTCCCGCGACAGGAACAACATCCGTGTGGCCGGACAGCATAATACCACTAACATTTTTGGGTCCAATTACCGCCAACAAGTTAGCTTTTTCTTCATGTTTATCTTTTATGATTTCAGACGAAATGCCAAAAGATTTAAGATACTGTTCGATAAAATCTATCAGCTGCATATTTGATTTGGAACTGGTAGTATCAAACGCAACAAGCTGATCAAGCATTTCAATGGAGGAATTTTTGTTCATTTTTGATCCATATTTTTAAAAAAGAATATATCGGGATGCGTATAGATTGTCAGTAATTTAAATAGAACAAGCCAATAAAGATGACAGAATTATCAGTAATCATACCGACGTTCAATGAAGTGGATAATATCAGACCCCTTTATGACGCGCTTGATAAAGTGCTTCAGGAAATAGACTGGGAAGTTGTTTTCGTCGATGATGACTCCACTGATGGAACTATTGATGAACTGATCAAATTATGTCACGAAAAACCCAATGCAAGAAGAATTCATAGAATATCACGTAGGGGACTGTCTTCTGCTTGTGTTGAGGGATTTCAGACAACGACCTCACCTTATCTTGCCGTAATGGATGGTGATCTTCAACATGATGAAACCAAGCTCAAAGATATGCTGGAATTACTGAAAGTCGGTGACTGCGATCTTGTACTGGGAAGCCGCTATACTGCGGGTGGCGGATTTGGGGACTGGGATCAGAACCGCATAAAAGTAAGTAAATTTGCGACCAAATTAAGTATGTTGATAACGGGTCAAACAATAAGCGATCCCATGAGCGGTTTTTTTATGCTGACACGATCTGCCCTAAATAAATGTATCAGAAATTTATCATTACAGGGATACAAATTGCTCCTTGATATCTTAACATCATATCCCGGACAGATGAAAATAAAGGAAGTGCCATATGAATTCCGGGAACGCCAACATGGGGACAGCAAACTTGATAGCATGATCATAATGGAATTTGCGATGATGCTTATTGAAAAGGTAACGCGAGGTTTAATCCCCGCCAGATTTATATTATTCTCCGCTGTAGGTGCAAGTGGGCTTATTGTTCATTTCACAGTTCTTTATATGACATTCAATATCGCACAGTTTGGTTTCACAGTAGCTCAAACCATCGCGACCTTCGTTGCCATGACCAGTAATTTCTTTATCAATAACTGGCTGACCTATCATGATAAACGCCTTAAAGGAAAGAGGTTATTTACAGGACTAATTACATTTTATGCTGTCTGTAGCCTTGGTAGTATCGCAAATATAAGCGTATCATCCTTTATATTTGAACAAAAATACACATGGTATGTTTCCGGTCTTGCCGGTGTGCTTATCGGGACAGTCTGGAATTACGCAGCTACGTCCATACTTACCTGGCGTAAATGAATTACCGCATCCAGAATTTTGGTGAAAATAAAACAAGAACCGCAAACAGTTCCAACCGGCCAAGAAGCATACCAAAGGTAAGCAACCATTTTGAAATATCGGGAAGTTCCTGAAATGTGCCTGATGGCCCAATAATAGGTCCAAGTGCCGGTCCAACATTGGCCATTGCGGTACCCGCCCCTGAAACCGCTGTCACGAAATCAAGTCCGGTCATCGCCAAACATAATGATAAAATTACAAAACAAACGACGAATAAAAACAAATAGGACAGCACTGATCCCGTAACGCTTTCATCGACGGGCGATCCATTATAACGTGGTAAAAATACGCCATTTGGCCTTAACAATTTTTTAAAATGCGCTGCTGACATGGAAACAAGAACCTGAAATCTGAATATTTTGATTCCACAAGACGTTGATCCCGCACAACCACCAATAAACATAATGAAGAAAAAAATCGTAACTGGCAATGCCCCCCATGCAGTGTAATCAGTCGTCGCATATCCCGTGCCTGTTAATATGGATACTATATTGAATGTGGTATAACGAAGTGCATCAGCAAAATCATAATATTCATTGCTCCACACCCACACTGTGACAAATGCTATCAATAGTACTAAAAGAGCGAGAAACCAACGTACCTGGCTATCATGATAAAAACCATGACGTTGACCACGCAGTAGTCTCAAATACAAGAGAAACGGCAGGCTGCCAACGATCATAAAAAATGTTACGGAATAATCAATAAGTGCACTGTCGAAATATCCGATAGAGCCATCCGATGTTGAAAACCCACCGGTAGCAATTGTTGTAAACGCATGACAAACTGCCTGAAACGGTGTCATGCCAACAAGCCAGAATGTTACGGCACATATGATTGTCAGTGCTATATATAGAAGCGATAACGCAGACGCCAGCTGCGTCGCACGTGGCAACAGTTTGTCCGATACATCAAAACTTTCGATTTTAAAGAGCTGCATTCCCCCAATCTGCAAAATTGGCAGGATCGCCACAGCCATAACAATAATCCCAACCCCACCAAACCATTGTAACATCGCCCGCCAAAGCAATATTCCCGGCGGCGCGCCATCCAACCCGGTAATAACTGTCGACCCTGTCGTTGAAAGACCTGACATTGCTTCAAAATAGGCATCCGTATAACTTAATGAAAGTTCCGAAAAGACAAATGGAAGCGCCCCGAATGCTGGCATCATCAGCCACGATACAAAAGTAAGCAGGAAAGCCTGCTGCACCGTAAATTCCTTGTAATCAGCACGATTACTTAAATACAGACTGCTACCAAAAAAGACGACAATGCCGGAAATTAATGCAAAAACCTGCCAATCCGGATTATCCACATAGAGATCAACAGCGACGGGAAATAACATCCCAAAGCCGATAATAAGAAGAAATATCCCCGAAACCATCCAGATTGGACGAAAATCGATCAAATCCCTCGCCCCTCCTTATAAATCATGACCTCATTGAGTCTATTGGTCCGACAACGGCGAGAAACTCACGTCTTGTTTTCTCGTCTTTTCTGAATGCACCAACCATTCTGCTTGTCACCATCGAAACACCGTGCTTATTCACACCTCTTGTGCTCATACATTCATGGGTCGCCTGAATAACAACACCAACGCCGTAGGGTTCCAATATATCCTGAATACAATCGGCAATTTCAGCGGTCATCTTTTCCTGAACCTGTAATCTTTTTGCATAGGTTTCCACTACACGGGCCAGCTTACTGATCCCAACCACCTTATTTTTTGGAAGATATCCGACATGCGCGCGACCAATGATTGGTGCCATATGATGTTCGCAATGACTTTCAAATGGTATATCCCGAAGCACAACCATTTCATCATAGCCGCTAATCTCTTCAAAAGTACGGGAAAGATATTCATGCGGATCCTGCTTATAGCCTTTATAAAATTCGTCGAATGATTTAACGACACGTTTCGGCGTATCTATCAAACCTTCACGTGTCGGGTCTTCACCTGCATATCTGAGCAGGGTACGGACTGCTTCTTGTGCCTGTTCAACAGAAGGTTTATCTTTGCTCTTGTCAACCATATTAATGTACCTGCCTGTCATCAGTGGGGATATCAAGCGAAAAGGCAGGTATATCAACATCAAAATATTCGCCGCCTTTTACCTTCATTTTATATTGCCCGACCATAAAACCCGAAGAAGTTGATAATGGCGCACCGCTGGTATATTGAAATGCTTCACCAGGTTCAAGCACAGGTTGCTCACCAACGACGCCCTCACCTTCCACTTCGTGAGTTCGACCATTGCCATCGGTAATGATCCAATGACGTCGTTCCAATTGAACTGTTTCCTTGCCAAAATTTTCAATATGAACCTGATAGCCCCAGACATAATGGCTTTCGTCCGGAACTGATTGCTGATCAAGATAAAAAGGTTCAACCGACACACCGATATCATGGGTAACGGATTTATATATTTTATTATCGTCCATAAATATTACTTTAAACGCTAATTAATTATAAATCAGCAATTTTCGCAGCACGGGCAAAATCTTCCAGCAAATCATCAGGATGTTCCAGGCCAACAGAAAGCCTTAACATACCTTCCGTAATGCCCATATCAAGCCGTGCACTTTCCTCAACGGATTTATGTGTCGTGCTTGCCGGATGGGTCATTAAACTTTTTGCATCACCAACATTGTTGGAAATATCGGTAACTTCCAATGCATTCAGAAATTTAAAGGCCTGCTCACGTCCGTTTGGAACAAAAACTGTTACCACGGAACCACCCGCCGACATTTGCTTTGCAACAAGCTCACGCTGCGGAAAATCATCAAATCCCGGATAATTAACCGATGTAAAACAACCCATATCGCGAAGACCATGTGCCACTTTCTCAGCATTGGAACACATTTTCGTAACGCGAAGATCCATCGTTTCCATCCCCTTGAGCATTACCCATGCGTTGAAGGGGCTCATGTTCGGGCCAGTATGGCGAATAAGGGGGAGAATTTTTTCTTCCAGTAATTCTTCACTTGTAAGTATGCATCCACCAAGACAGCGGCCCTGTCCATCGATATGTTTTGTGGATGAATAAATAACAATATCCGCACCCATCTTCATCGGTTTCTGCAAAAGGGGCGTCGCAAAAACATTATCCACTATGACCAAAGCATTATTTTCATGGGCCAGATTGCAAACAAATTCTATATCAACAACATCAAGTGTCGGGTTTGCAGGTGATTCTAAAAATACAGCCGTGGTATTGGGCTTAAATGCACCTTTCCATGCTTCATTATTTCCGCCATCAACCAGTGTGCAACTGACACCAAAATTACTGAGGATATTTTCAATAAACACGCGACACGAACCAAACAAGGTCTTGCTTGAAACGACATGATCTCCCGCTTTAACGATTGAAAGCATTGCCTGGGTCATAGCCGCCATACCTGTCGCTGTTGAACGGGCAGCTTCAGCCCCTTCGATCAATGCCATCCTGTCTTCAAACATTGCACATGTAGGATTTCTAAGGCGGGAATAGGTATAACCGTCCTGCTCACCTTCAAAACGTGCGGCGGCGTCTTCAGCACAGTCATATGCATAACCGGATGTCATGAATATGCTTTCACTTGTTTCGCCGAGCTCACTTCTGTAAGTACCACCGCGAACCAGCTTTGTTTGAAGGCGCCATTTATCGGTTATATCTTTATTTTGTCCTGTGCTACGTTTCATATTCAACCCATTCAGTCATTACGTTCATTATGGAGTATGATTTAAAATCCTTAATAATTTCTCCAATGAACGCTAATTACTACAGGATGCACCACCAAGTACACAAAAAGTTGAACAAAATGGATGATTTAATGAGACATCCGTACGAGCTTCGGTCAGCTTTTCACCCATATTAAACTGGTCATCATAAGGAAGCAGCGTACACGCCATGATAGCCGGTTTTTCCGCTCCTTTATGTTTTACAATCATACGCGATGTTGCACACATCATATTATCAGGGTTTACACCCAAAATATTCCAGCAAGCCGTTGTTATTTCAACCACATCTTCCTGTTCATTCATTTCAGGAAACAGAATAAGAGCATGGGGATCATCTGCATCAATTTTGATATTTTTTTCTTTAAATAACATTTTATACCCACTTCTAAGCTCATTATCATCTTCATGGGTAAAAGTCCTTCCGGCAACATGAACATCAAACCCGTTATCAGATAACCATGTTAATCCGTGCATCATTGGTTCCCAACTTCGGTCGCCGCGTTCTTTTTGATGAATTTCTTTGGTATAGTGATCTGTTGAAACGCGGATTGAAAGCTGGTCACCAAATTTTTTCCTAAGCGCAAAAAGGGCATCCTGATGCCGCATCATTGGTCGCATGGCATTGGTAAGCACCAGTAGTTTAAACCCGCGCTCCATCGTTATTTTCATAATTTTTATTATATCCGGATTCATAAATGGTTCACCACCTGTGAGCCCTATTTCCGAAACAGTGATGTTATTGTCCCTGATTTCATCAAGGAAAGTGACCACTTCTTCTATTCTAATGTATGAAAGCGCATCGTTTTTGGGCGAAGATTCAATATAACAATTGGCACATTCAAGATTACAAAGCGTCCCTGTGTTAAACCAAAGCGTATCCAGATTTTTCAGTCGCACAAATGCTCTTGCATCACCTTTTGCGGTAACGCTTGGATCACTAAACTTACCAACATTATTATTAATTTTATCCATGCGTTGAACATACAAGCAAATAAAGCGCACGTCACATAATAAATCGTCACATATTTGTGATAAATTTTATGATGGATTAACGTCACACTTTTTTTGAGCCGCAATAATTTTTTTTATGTTTAGAACTATAATGACCAGCATTGCAATTGCTGTTAACGAAAGAAGTTCATTTCCTATCAGAATTTCGCCTTCCTGTTTTAGAATGCCCGTTTCCCGGGTTAAATTATCATATCTTGTGACAATCAAAAACAGTGCCAGAATATATGCCTGAAAAGAATATCCAAAACACC
>JAUILB010000121.1 GCA_030432815.1 Alphaproteobacteria bacterium
GCATCAGGGAAAAGGGAATAATCATGACAGAAAATATAAGCGAAAAAGCGGTTTATCGCGTACAAATTAATGCACCAATAGAAAGGGTGTGGTCAGAACTTGTGAAAACAGACGAAGTTCTCCCGTTTTTCTTTGGTGCCGTTTGTAATACAGAAGACGGGTTAAAGGTGGGCGCAAAAATTGCCATGCGTACCAAAGATAACAAATATACCAGTGTCGTCGGGGAGGTTCTTGAATTTAATCCACCATATCGATATTCCCATACACTTAAATTCACCAATATGGATGACCCTTATAGTACAGTTATCTATGATCTAGTTGAAAAAGATGGTGGCGTTGAATTCTCACTGACGACATTGAATGTACCGGCAGGTTCAAAAACAGAAAAAAGCATGGCACAGGGTTCTCCGTTTATCATAAATACTTTAAAGGCAATTTGTGAAACGGGAAGGCCGACTTTTTCGGGACGGTTAATGCTTGGGATGATTTCACTGATGACACCGTTTACACCAAAAGAATGTCTAAGTGAAAACTGGCCTTACGAAAGAATTTAGAGATACATGGGTCGCCCAAGGATATTTTTTATATCCGGGCGGTAGTTTTTCTGGTCATAAACGTTACTGACAATCAGGCTTGGTTGCTTGCCTAATACGCAATCATTATCCCTGATTGCGTAGTTCCCGTCTTTTATGGCGGTCATTTTGCCGTAAGTGCCTTTCTCAATCATCTGAATGGCCATGGTACCGAAGGATTTGGCAACAAGTTTATCCAGTGCATCCGGTTCACCACTCCTCAGCAAATAGGCAAGTGACTGGGTCAGCACACTGACATTATGATTGCGCCTGAGGTGCTGATAAATGATATCGCCAATTCCGCCCAGTTTTTCATTTCCGTATTGATCCTTATTTTCCTGATAAATATTGTCGCCTCCTTTCAGGGTGGCGCCTTCCGCAACAACAGCAATGGCATAATTTTCCGTATTGGCATCGCGATCAGCAATGATCAGGTTGCTAAAATGCACAAGATCAATGGGCACTTCAGGGATCAGCACCCTGTCTGCTGATGCAATATGCCCGGATAACAAGGCCGGTTCGCCACTGTAACGCCCAAAAAGTTCGATGATGGCAATACGCTCATGGCTGGCAGCGGTGCTTCTGATTTTATTGATGCTGTCAACGCATCTGGTCACACATGTGCTGAACCCTATGCAATAGTCAGTTCCATTTACATCGTTATCCATGGTTTTGGGGATACTGATAATTGGAAAACCCTGTTTGGTCAGATGTGATGCGAAACGTAGCGAGCCGTCCCCACCGATCGGGATTAAAACATCAATTTCCATATGCTCCAAAACCCGAAGAATGTGTGTGGTGCAATCAAACGTGCCCGGATGAAAGTCAGATGCGGGCATTTTTCCTTTTAAAAAAGGTGGAATAAATTCTTCGTCTATCTGCACAGGATTAAAGCGTGATGTGTGTAAAAAAGTGCCGCCAACATTTTCAAGTCCTCGCATCTTTCGGGAATAAAGAGGCATGGACAGACGGTTGTTTTGCTCAGGCTCACCATCGGGGTCATAATTAAGAAGACCCTGCCAGCCACGCCTGATGCCAATGACGTCCCAGTTGTTTTTTTCTGCGCCCTCGACCACGGCCTTGATACAGGCATTTAACCCGGGAACGTCACCGCCACTTGTTAATATACCTATTTTCATTGATGTCTCCGTCTAGGCACTTTTAAGGCCGTGTTTTTTAAGCTGATGGCGAAACTGATGATAATTCAATTTCAAATATTCTGCTGCTCTTTTTTGGTTATACTTATTTGACCTTAATGCATCAAGCAACAGTTCCTTTTCATATTTTTCAACACGGGTCTGGAAGTCTCCCGGCCCCTTTGGTACTTCTTCAATAGTTTCGGATGCAATAGTTGGTCTGTCAGCAGGTAAGTTTAAGGGGGCCTCGGGTCTGTAAGGCGATTTAAAGGGATCAATTATTATACTGCTGATTGCTTCGAATTCAGTGTTTGCATAATAAACGGCCCTTTCTACTACGTTCTTAAGTTCACGGATATTTCCAGGCCAGCTATAGTCCCTAAGTTTTTCGGTCATGTCGCTGGAAAAGCCTGGAAAGCTTGTCCAATGCCTTTCCTGGGCGATTTTCTGACCAAAATGAAAAGCAAGCAACATAATATCACTACGTCGTTCACGTAATGGCGGTAAAGTAATTACATCAAGGGCCAGACGGTCTAACAGGTCATGGCGGAAATCACCCCTGTCAGCCGCACTTGGCAAATCAATATTGGTTGCACCAATCAGCCGGACGTCAGTCTCGAGTGTCTTATTGCTTCCCACCCTCTGGAATGTACCATATTCAGTAACACGAAGAATTTTTTCCTGCGCGGCCGCTGATGTTGATGCAATTTCATCAAGGAATAAAGTGCCGCCGTCGGCTTCTTCGAAACGGCCAACCCTTTTACCGGTTGCGCCTGTAAAGGATCCTGCTTCGTGACCAAAAAGTTCAGATTCAAGAAGCGTGTCGGGAAGCGCGGCGCAGTTTACCTGAACAAAATTCTGTTCCCACCGCCGTGATAAAAAATGCAGCCGAGATGCGATTAGCTCCTTACCGGTACCACGTTCACCGATGACCAAAACAGACCGGTCATGACCGGCGGCCCGGCTGGTTTGTTCAATAACTTCTAAAAATACCGGGCTTTCACCGATAATAATTTGTTGTTCTAATGCCATGTTAAAAATTATTAATAATTAGTAAAATATACTAATAAATAACATAATTTATTATTATGAATTTTTCAATGCCAAAGACGACTTTTGTATAAAGTCTTTATATTCAATATGTTATCCACAAACTGCAAGTTTGGCACGATCCCTGCAATAAATACATACGAAGGCCCGTGGTAGGGGCTAAATATTAAACGGAGAAATTAAAATGGGCATTTTTACACGCCTGACGGATATCATTAACTCAAACATTACGCACATTCTGGATAAGGCGGAAGATCCGGACAAGATGATCCGCATGATGATTCAGGAAATGGAAGATACCTTAGTAGAAGTTAGATCATCTGCCGCGCGCGTTATTGCTGACCGTAAGGAAATTGATCGACACATAGGTCGTTTACAAAAAGTTCAGCAGGATTGGTATGATAAAGCAGAACTGGCACTAAGCAAAAATCGTGAAGACCTGGCCAATGCGGCACTTATCGAAAAAGCAAAGTTAAATGATATTGCCGCGGAATTGGAACAGGACCGCGCTCCTTTAGATGAAGCTTTAAGCAAGTACGAAGCTGATATTGTTTCCCTTGAAGCAAAAATCAAGGAAGCAAAACAAAAGCAGCAATCGCTTGTCGAACGTAAGAACTCAGCAGAATCTCAACTTCGGGTGCGTTCAAAACTTTATGATAACCGTATTGAGAATATCATGAATCGCTTTGAACTTATGGAAAAACGGGTCGAGGAAACAGAAAGCCGTGTTGAAGCAAGCGAACTTGGTCGTGAAAAAACACTTCGTGAAGAGTTCGTTGATCTGGAGGCAAACGAGCGTGTTGCTGATGAACTTGCGAAACTTAAAGACAAGCTTGCCAAGAAAGAAACCAAAGCTGCAAAATAATAATAATAAGTGTATCCTGATAAATTAGTTGGGATAACGAAAGGAAATTGAGATGGAAATTATTGGTATTCTTTTTATGGCAGTAGTGGCTCCGATATGGGTATTGCTCCACTACATTACCCGATGGAAGTCAACCAAAACGATAAGCAATGAAGATGAAAGCCTGCTTGCCGATCTTTGGGAAAGCGCAGACAGGATTGACAAGCGTCTTACAAATATTGAACGAATACTGGATGTGGAAGCACCGGACTGGAGAAAAAGATAATGTATAATAATTCTAGAACCCCTAAATATAAAAAGCTTTATCTGGATAAGAAGAATGCCAAAATTTCCGGTGTTTGTGCTGGGCTTGGTGATTATTTTGGAATTGATCCGATGGTCATCAGAATAGCGACCGTTATTATCAGTTTATTTGGCGGTTTTGGTATCATTTTATTGGGATATATTATACTCGCAATTTTTTTGGATCCAAAGCCACTGGACATGTTTGAAACGCCCCAGCAAAGTGAATTTTGGAAATCTGTAAGGACAGAGCCAAAAAATACGGTGCGTGATATTCGCCATAAATTTCGTGATATTGAAAGAAGACTAAGAGCTGCTGAAGCGCACGTGACATCGCCACAATATAACCTTCACCGTGAAATTAATGATCTGGATAAATAATTAAGAGAAGATGATCATGGATATCCTTGTTACGCCAACAACAAAAGACCCTTCCCGTGGAATCCTGAAACTTGGTTCAAAACAATATCCCTGTGCTTTGGGCAAGAAAGGCATTACGCTTTCAAAACGGGAAGGAGATAATAAAAGCCCGACGGGAAATTTTTTATTGAGAAGTATTTACTATCGCTATGATAAACTTCGAAAACCCATCTATAGCAAAGTACCTTTAATGGCGACGTTAAAGGAAGATGGTTGGTGTGATGATCCAGAAGATCCTGCATATAATAAATCAGTGATGCTGCCGTACCATGCAAGTGCGGAACGGCTATGGCGTGATGATGATCTTTATGATGTCCTGGTTGTGCTTGGGTATAATGATGAACCGGTTAAGCCTGGCAAGGGAAGTGCAATATTCATGCATGTGGCCAATGACTTAAATGACCACAATTATAAGGGAACAGAAGGTTGTGTTTCACTTCGTAAGGATGATCTTCTGGAAATACTCCCTGTTCTTACGCCGGATACGTCCCTTACGATCGAGTATCCCTAAAATCGTTCACGTTTATCGACTGTAAATTCTGGTATTTCCGTTATTGCCGTAATCTTGAAACCCCTGTTGCGGGGATATTTTGAACGAATTTTTTTGATTGCACTACGAATATTAAGAGCAGGCAGCTCAATATAACGGCTGTCTGCCCAACCGTCGTCATAGCGGGGATGACTTTCATCAAATTCCACGTACTTACGTACTTCGGTATTATAAATTACAACTTCATATATATTGGTGTTTCTTAGTTCCTTAATATTTTCTGGAACCCTAAACTGATATTCACTTGCTTCAGCCATTAAAATGCTTCCGTAACTTCGCCAAGAATAAAACCCAGATGTTCAGGATGTTTGCGTCTACAGATTGATACGGCCTCCTCAGGGGTGTGGGCACTAATCAATATCAGATGCGTATCCGCCCATTTTGCCTCGAAATTAGGATGGTTTTCCTTATTGCGAACAGCGGTACGGACTTCCGCATTATATACGGGTATTTCATAACTTCTTTTCATTTTTATCCCTTTTTACTAAAAATTTTGGATAATATTTAATTAAATACCCTATATAAGTTATTAAAAGTATAACGCGGGACGCTTTTTCAAGCGAAAATATATGAATAATAAAGCAACGGATCCTATTGGGCAGTATCATCAAATGATCGAGCAAGGGGAGCTGAAAAATGATGCAGTTCAGGCCCATATCGTAGAGCAGCTTCAGGAACTGCATTTATTTTTAGAGACTACATCCGAAAAATCCCGCAGTTTTTTTCAGAAATTATTCAGCAACGGTAAATCAACAAAAGAGCAAAAAGGGCTCTATATATATGGGGATGTAGGGCGTGGAAAGTCCATGTTGATGGATTTATTTTTTGGTCTTGCACCTACACAAAAAAAACGTCGCGTTCACTTTCATGCTTTTATGCTTGAGATCCATAAAGAAATGCATGAATGGCGCTATATGGATAAAGCTGCACGGATAGAGAAACTTGGAAGTGATCAGGACGATCCCATTCCGCCGCTTGCTGCGAAAATTGCAAAACAATGCAGATTGTTGTGTTTTGATGAATTTCAGGTAACAGATGTAACGGATGCAATGATACTGGGCAGATTATTTAATGCACTGTTTGAACATGGCGTACTATTGGTACTGACGTCTAACAGAATTCCTGATGATTTGTATAAAGACGGACTTAACAGGTCTCTTTTCCTGCCTACAATCGCACTTATCAAAGAAAAAATGAAAATAGAAGCCCTGAACGGTCCAACAGACTATCGACTCGAAAGGATGGAAGGCGTAAAAACCTATCATTTTCCATTAGGAGATACTGCTACAACTTCATTATCAGACGCATTCTGGCGTTTAACTGACCATGCGGTCAATGATAGATCACAAGTTGGGCCCGAAATATTAACGGTTCAGGGTAGAGAACTCACAATACCAGTTGCTTCTCGCGGGGTTGCTGTGGTGTCTTTTAAGAAAATATGTGGAGCAGCATTGGGGGCGGCGGATTATCTCGCTATGGCATGGAAATATCACACTATTATTATGGTAGGCATTCCACAACTTGGTCCTGAGAACCGTAATGAAGCCAAGAGATTTGTTACATTTATTGATGCTCTTTATGAAAATAATGTAAAATTTCTGTGCTGTGCTGAAGTTGCGCCCGCAGATTTATATAAAGAAGGTCACGGTCATTTTGAATTTCAGAGGACAGTATCGCGATTGATGGAAATGCAGTCACAAGATTATCTTGCCAAAGGCCATGCCATTTAAAAAGATGCCGATTTTGGCCTAATATGGTAAATAAAATGGACAAAGTCTAAATTTTCAAAGTACGAATGTTATATCTAGCCGTTGATGTGAAGACTAATTCACGCTACATCAGTACTGACATTTTTATAAAACCGGGAGAGGATATCTTTAAAACCTGATCATGTAATGATCCGGGGGGATTATTTTTAGCCCATAATACCATAGGAGTTTAAAAAGCATGGCACGTAAAAAAATTGCACTTATCGGTGGCGGACAAATTGGCGGAACACTCGCTCATCTCGCAGGCCTTAAAGGTCTTGGCGATGTTGTTATTTTTGATATTGCAGACGGCCTTCCACAGGGAAAAGCCCTTGATATCGCACAAAGTTCAACAGTTGAAGGGTATGATGCCAATATTTCAGGTACAGCTGACTATTCCGATATTGCAGGTGCCGATGTTGTTATTGTTACGGCCGGCGTTGCCCGCAAACCCGGTATGAGCCGTGATGATCTGTTGGGGATCAATTGTAAGGTAATGAAGTCGGTTGGTGAAGGCATCCGCGATCATGCACCAGATGCATTTGTTATCTGTATCACAAACCCGCTTGATGTGATGGTCTGGGCACTACAGAAATATTCAGGACTTCCGGCGAATAAAGTCGTCGGTATGGCAGGTGTTCTTGATAGTGCGCGCTTTACATTGTTTCTGGCTGAAGAATTCAATGTGTCAGTAGAAGATGTGAACGCATTCGTGCTTGGTGGTCATGGTGATACTATGGTGCCTCTTGCGCGTTATTCAACAGTTGCAGGTATTCCGATCCCCGATCTCGTGGATATGGGATGGACAACCAATGAAAAGCTTGAACAAATTATTCAACGTACCCGTGATGGCGGCGCTGAAATTGTTGGCCTGCTTAAAACAGGATCTGCTTATTATGCGCCGGCAACATCCGCTATTGCGATGGCAGAAAGTTATCTGGGTGACAAGCGTCGTCTTCTCCCCTGTGCTGTTGCACTTAACGGAGAATATGGCCAAACGGATATGTATGTTGGTGTACCATGTATTATTGGTGAAAACGGCGTGGAAAAAATTGTTGAAATCAACCTTAATGAAGATGAACGCGCAGGTTTCGATCATAGTGTAAATGCGGTAAAGGGTTTGATGGATGCTGTTAAAGGCATTGACCCGTCACTGGCAGACTAAATTATACTTAATTTTCGTTTAAGGATTTCTTTAGTTCTTATGCGCTACAAACATAAATAAGAATAAATATCTAAGAAAGGGAAGAGGGTAATATCCTATGAATATCCATGAATATCAAGCGAAAGCCTTGCTTAAACAGTATGGTGCACCCGTGCTCGCAGGTGGCATA
>JAUILB010000122.1 GCA_030432815.1 Alphaproteobacteria bacterium
AATCCGTCTGGTCAAAAAAACGTTTATCAACACCAGTAAACACTTCCTGCCAACGCAGTCCGTCTAAACTGATGAGAATAATATTCTCGGTTTTATGCTCAGCTCTGGCACTAATGGCAGAAAATACGATAATAAGCGAAACTGTAAATAGTCTGACCCATTTATAAAACATGAAAAATCCCTTCAATTAATGTTTGTTAGATTAACAGAAATATCGAAGGGATTTTAAATTTTTGTGACGGCTTTAATAAATATTGGTGTCTTTCATTATTGCTCCATCGCTTCTTTGGCTTGCTCGATAAGGCCTTTTACAAACCCCTGATCCGGGTTAACAGCAAGTGATCCTTCAAATGCAGCTATCGCTGCTGCATAATTTTCCTGTTGCATATAAACGTTACCTAGAATTTGATGGGCGTAGGCTTCCTTGGGATACTCGGCAACACTGAACTTTGCCATTTCAAGCGCATCTTCAATATTACCGCCATTAATTAAACTATTTGCATATTCAGCCAGAGTAAACCCGGTAAAATCATAAGTGTGACCACCGTAATAGCGTTCTTTAAGTTCAAGATATTTTGCTTTTGCTGCATCGGTACCCGCTTCTGCAATCTGGCTATCCATGACTTGTTCAATCAGGAATGGATTTGCCTGCCCGCGGTGGCAGGTGGTGCAAACAACGCGGGTATATTGATGGTCATCACCGCGGTTTAACGCCCGTATATCCCGATTTATGCCACCCATCATTTTCATCATTTCCCGGGCAATTTTCTTTGTTTCCATATCATCGGATTCAAAATCCATCCGCGCACCGTTTTCATCTTCGACTTGCACATGGCAATAAGTGCATCTTTCCCCGGTTGCAAAAGAAAAATTTCTCATAAGTTGCCTGAGCTGATCGCCTTTAACGGTTTCCGGTAAAACTTGCAAATTTTTAGGCTCTTCAAACGGATTTTGCGCCTGTGCTGTAAAAAGTGGTATAACCAGCGCATTTAACAACAAAAAATACTGAATGATTTTCATTATAGTTTCCCTCTATTTTTGTGATTTGAGAAAAACTATATCAGCGAAAATTTGTGTGAGCAAATCACGAGCACGTGATTGAAACTAATGCATAAGTTTGGATAGTTCGAATTTATGTTCTTTTGTGCAAAAATCGCAGGTAACATTGATGGTGCCTTCGTCTGCTATGTCCTGTAATTCTTCAAGATCAAGACTTGCCAACGCTGTCCTTATTTTATCTTCGGAACAGCGGCAACCCGCTGCCACATCGGCATGTTCAAATATCCGAACCCCTGTTTCATGGTATAGCCGGATCAGAAGATTCTGAAGGCTAAGGTTTTGATTCAGAAGTTCTTCTTCCTTAAGGCTTCCCAGCAGGATTGAGGCCGTGTTCCAATGATCATCGGTTTCACTTTCATCACGGCCATGTTCACTTTCGGCTGATCTTGCATAATGCTGGATCATAATGGCACCGGCCTGCCATTTACCGCTTTCATCCTTATTACAGGCAAGCATGATTTTTGTGGGCAGCTGTTCCGAGCTTCTGAAATATTCTTCTGCAGCAGATGTAATATTTTCACCTTCCAGTTTCACGATGCCCTGATAGCGTTCCATGAATTTTCCCTGATCGATTGTAATCGCCATATAGCCATTTTCGCCAAACATTTCTTCCAGATTATCACCGGCTGAAATCTCTTCCTCGAAGGAGGCATAGCCCCTGATATTCCCGATAGCGTTTTCTGAATCTTTATAATAATCACTAACCAGAACACGGAAAGGGCCATCCCCCTTCATCTGAGTGGTCAAAATACCCTCATATTTCATCAGTGAACCGATAAGTGCGGTAAATGCCAGCACTTCCCCCAGCATCTTGCTTACCGGGTCAGGATAATTATGCTTTGAAAGGATGTCATTGACTGACCGGCCAAGACGGACAACACGTCCTTTTATATCCTGTCCCTCTATTTGAAAAGGCAGGCATTGATCCACAAGGAGTGGGAAACTATTTTCATTGTTCATTGTTATTTACCGAAGCACCACATCAAAATTGCTTTTTGAATATGTAACCGATTCTCTGCTTCGTCCCAAATAACCGATTGTGGGCCGTCAATAACATCTGCTGTAACTTCTTCGCCCCTGTGTGCGGGAAGGCAATGCATGAATATTGCATTATTATTGGCTTTTGACATTAAATTTTGATCAACCTGATAAGGTGCAAGATCATTTAGCCTTTGTTCCGGGTTATCGTCACCCATAGAAATAAAGGTGTCTGTAATAACGCAGTCGGCGTCAAGCGCCGCTTCCTCCGGATTTTCCGTAACGCTAACTTTGCCGCCATTATTTTTTGCCCAGCCAACAACCTGTTCAAGTGGTGCATATTCCTTTGGGCAGGCAAGTGCGAGTTCACACTCAAACAACACGGATGCGTGGATCCAGGATACTGCTACATTATTCCCGTCACCCGACCAGGCAATTTTCTTCCCGGCGATGGAACCACGATGTTCTTCAAAAGTCAGGATATCGGCCATAATCTGACAGGGATGGGAAAAATCGGTTAAGGCATTTATAATTGGTACGGTCGACGTTTCAGCCATTTCAAGCATATCTTCATGGCTGTTGGCCCTTAACATGATGGCGTCAACAAACCCAGAAAGAACCTTGGCAGTATCAGCAACTGTTTCGCCACGCCCCAACTGCATATCATGGTTCTGTAGCACCACAGATTTACCGCCAAGCTGGTGCATGGCCATTTCAAAAGAAACACGTGTACGGGTGCTTGGTTTTTCAAAGATCATTGCCAGAGCCTGATTTTTCAGTGGCGCATCTTCATGGACAAAACCTTTGCTTTGGCTTTGCTCTGTTACTGCCTTTTTTAACATTTTTGCTTTTTCAATTATTTCACGTGCATCTTGTTTGCTGATGGATGAAATATCGATAAAATGTCTATGATTTGGTTTTAGATTATAATTTGTCATAGCGTGATCACCTAAAGTGATTAATTTTTTTTCAAAATGTCCTGACAGGTTTTTTCCATTAATGCGATTGCATCATTCAGGTCTGTCTCGTTGATATTCAGGGGTGGAAGGATACGAACAGTATTTTCCCCACCAACAACTAATAGCAGTTTGTTTTCAAGTGCTGCCAATACAAATTCCCGGGGTTCAACTTTGATCTTTAAGCCCATCATCAGACCAAACCCGCGAACCACATCAATAACATCAGGATATTCTTTTCTTAGTTTCATTAATCCGATACGAAGTTTATCAGACATATTTTGCACATTTGTTAAAATGCTTTCCTGTTCAATCACGTCGAGCACGGCATTACCCATAGCCATCGCAAGGGGGTTACCCCCGTATGTGGATCCGTGTGTTCCTGCTGTCATGTGCTTTGCAACATTTGCGGTGGCAAGGCAGGCACCAAGCGGAAAGCCGCCACCGATACCTTTGGCAATTGGCATAATATCCGGAATTACACCTGCATGTTCATGGCAAAATAACTTTCCTGTACGCCCCATGCCACACTGGATTTCATCATAAATAAGAAGCAAACCATGTTTGTCAGCCAGATTTCTTAACGTTTGCAGGTTTTTTGCCGAGACGGGCCGTATGCCGCCTTCGCCCTGAATTGGTTCGATCATAATGGCGGCTGTTTGGTTGGAAATATGGTTTTCCACATTATTCATGTCATCATAAAATTGAATAACATCAAAGCCATCCACCTTTGGCCCGAAACCCTTGGTTAGTTTTTCAGAACCGCCCGCCGCTATTGTCGCCAGTGTCCGTCCATGAAAGCTGCCTTCAAATGTTATGATGCGGTACCTGTCCGGATTTCCGGTTGCATTATGATAGCGCCGTGCCATTTTAATAGCACATTCAACGGCTTCTGCACCGGAATTAGTGAAAAATACACTATCTGCAAAGGTGAGTTCACATAAACGCGTTGCCAGTTTTTCCTGCCCGGGAATATGGTATATATTTGATGTATGCCATAATTTTCCGGCCTGATCACACAATGCTTCAACCAGTTTTGGATGACAGTGCCCAAGACAATTGACCGCAATACCACTTCCAAAATCAAGGTATTCCGTATCATCTTCGTCATATACTTTTGACCCGCTGCCACGGACAAACCCGGCGTCCAACCGGGCATAAGTAGGAAGTATAGACGACATATTATTTTGTTTTATAGTCATAAAATCGTATATTCTTTGGTTTAATGATGAATTTTTAGACCTATTTACGGTAAATAAGCAAGTAAAAAATATATAAAATGCTTCATGCGCGCAGTTTATAGCCGCTTTTAAACATTTTATAACAGGCAATCCATAATATAATATTGAGTATTAAGATAAAGACAACGCCAATCATCGGGTCAGCTTCTGACCTGCCGGTAAACCCATATCGGAACCCATCAATCAGATAAAAGAAAGGATTGATCTGGCTGATTTGGTACCAGACACCGCTTAACCGCTCAATGGAATAAAATGTGCCTGATAGAAATGATAATGGCATAATAACAAAATTGTTAATCGCTGATGTCTGGTCAAAGCGCTGGCCCCAAATCCCGGTCATGGTTCCGAGCAGTGAAAGCATCAGCGAACCGGAAATGCTGAAATATAAAATCGCCCAGATGTGGACTAATTTAACTTCCGTCATGAACGTCATCGCCAGCAATACAAATACACCGACCATTAAACCGCGCGTCACACCGCCAAGGGCATAACCAAGTGTTATTTCCTTCGCACCAATGGGGGCCAGAAGAATATCAACAATGTTTCCCTGCATTTTGGAACCGATGATTGATGACGATGTATTGGCAAAACTGTTTTGCAGGATTGACATAATGATCAGCCCCGGTGCGAGAAAAACCGCGTAAGGAATTTCCCCGATGTAGCGGCCTGATCCGCCAAGGGCCAGTGTGAATATCATCATGAACATCAGAGTAGTGACGACCGGTGCGCCAACGGTTTGCCCGAACACTTTTAGATATCGTCTTACTTCTTTTTCATAAAGTGTACGAAATCCGGACCAGTTAAATGATCCCAGTTTTTTTGAGCCAAATTCGCTTATTGTTTTTTGATTTTCCGTCATCTTCCCACTCTCTTACTTTATTTGAATAACTTATATTCCAAATGTGGCCTGTTTCGCAATCTGATCTTGACCTTTTTTATTCTGTCGAATAAATAGCAGCAAAATTTATGGCATTGAATGCAAATTATGCTATATATGCCACTTGTGAGAATTTAATATAAGGACTTATTATGGCTTGGACAGATGAACGCGTTGAAAAACTCCGTGAGCTTTGGGACAAAGGGCTAAGTGCGAGCCAGATTGCCAAGGAACTTGCGGAAGGGGTAACCCGTAACGCTGTTATCGGTAAAGCGCATCGCATGGGGCTTGCTTCCCGTCCGTCACCGGTTAAAGCGGATCCGGCCAAACGTGCCGCCACGACATCCAAAAAGAAAGTTGCCGCAAAAAAAGAACCGGCAAAAGTGTCCGCACCCTCTACGGGGAAGGTTACCATTCTGGATCTGACGGAAAGCATGTGTAAGTGGCCAATCGGCCATCCCGGGGAGCCGAATTTTCATTTCTGCGGCAAACCGTCACAGCCATCATTCCCTTATTGTGCCGCGCATTGTATTGAAGCCTATCAGGTGCAGCAGCCACGCCGTACGCGCCGCAATACCCGCCGCCGCATCATGGCAACACCGGTTAAATAGATAGGCTATATTTCTGAAGTAAGTATACTGTCCCCTAATCTCTATGTATAATGAACGAAATCTAACCTTACTGCGACCTTTTTGCGCTAAGTACTTCCAATTTATCTTTTGATATTCTTAATGTAAGCCCACTACCCCCAACCCTTTCCAGTTTCTCATGATTTAATTGAGGTTCAACAAAGCCTACAATCCACACATCTTGCATGCTTCCAACTACAAATTCACCATGAACCGTATTCTTGTATTCTGGATGATGGTCAAGAATATAATTTGATGCAATTTCTCTAAGTTTATTCGTTAACACGGTATTTTCATCCTCTGAATTATGACTTTTGCCACAAGAGCTCAATGCAAATAAACTTAGGACCAAAATCGTAAACCAATGCAGAATTCTTTTCATATTCGATGTCCTTTCTAATGCACAACTGGTCAAAAAAGTAGAATCCATCTTGAGAATATACAATAGGGATATGAGGACTTTATATTTAATTGACAACACCGTGGCAATTGCCGCAACACCCGCCGTCGCATTATGGCAACACCGGTTAAATAAAACCCTAATTGCACCAATTGAGTTTACAAAACGGCCTTGATCGTATTAAGGTCGTTTCGTTCTATATTGGGGTAAGATGAAAAGGGAGATACAATGACAAAATTCTATAAGCTGATGATGATCACAGTTCATGTGATTATATTTACAATACTGCCTGTACGGGCGCAGGATGATTATACATTACCAAGCTACAGTTCACGTGATGGATTTGTTCCGATTGTAGGCAAAAATGGCATGGTCAGTGTAAGAGAAAGTATTGCGGCCGAGGTTGGGGCAGAAATACTTGAACAGGGTGGCAATGCCGTTGATTCAGCGGCAGCGATTGGCTTTGCACTTGCGGTGACATATCCGTCCGCCGGAAATATCGGCGGTGGCGGTTTCATGGTCGTTCATATTGCGGAAACAAATGAAACCATTACCATTGATTACCGTGAAATGTCAGCGGGCAGTGCGCGTCATGACCTTTATGTGGTTGACGACAAGGTTGACAACCGTCTTGCCAAATACAGCCGTCAATCATCCGGCGTGCCCGGAACAGTCATGGGTATGGCCCTTGCCGTTGAAAAATACGGTACAATGACACTGCAGCAGGTTATGGCCCCGGCTTATAAGCTCGCAAATGAAGGATTCCCTGTTTATACAAACCTTGAAGTTTCTCTGGCGCGCAGTAAGGAACGATTAGGCGCTGATCCTGCGGCTTCAAAAGTATTCTATAAAGCTGATGGCAGCAATTACCGCGCCGGTGAGATACTAGTGCAGGAAGACCTGGCATGGTCCCTGAAGCAGATCATGGATAATGGTGTTGATGCGTTTTATAAAGGCGAAGTTGCAAAACGTATTACGGATGATATGGCGGCAAATGATGGTCTGCTAACCATGGAAGATTTCGCCGCCTATAAGGTTTATGAACGCGCGCCCGTCTGGGGAAGTTATAAAGGCTATAAAATCGCGACAATGCCACCACCATCATCCGGGGGAATGCATATGATACAGATGATGAATATGCTGGAAAATGATGACCTTAAATCAATGGGGCATAATAGCGCAGCAACACTTCATCTTTATATCGAAAGTATGCGTCAGGCCTATGCGGACAGGAGCCTTTATGCGGGGGATCCGGCCTTCTTTAATATTCCGGTTGATAAAATCATTGATAAGGATTATGCGGCGGAAATTCGTGCCCGCATTCCAATGGATCGTGCCCGTGAGAGTTCCGAAGTGGCCCCGACCAAAAACCTTGCCTATGAAAGCCCGGAAACAACCCATTATTCAGTCATGGATAAATGGGGTAATGCTGTCAGCAATACCTATACGCTTAATTTCGGTTTTGGTAATGGAATCATGGCAGCGAACACAGGTATCCTGCTTAATAACGAACTTGATGACTTTGATCATGAACCATACAAGCCGGATGCAAATGGGAATATAAGTGGCAAGGCAAATGCCCAGGAACCACATAAACGCCCACGTTCATCTATGACACCGACAATTGTGTTCAAGGATGACAAGCCATTTTTGATTACCGGAAGCCCTGGTGGAGGTACCATTATCAATACGGTTTTTCAGACGGTCATGAATGTGGTTGAGTTTGATATGAACGTGGCGGCCGCATCAAGCAAGCCACGGATCAATCACCAATGGATGCCGGATATGACAACCATCGAAAATGGTGTCAGCCAG
>JAUILB010000123.1 GCA_030432815.1 Alphaproteobacteria bacterium
CTTTCACCACCGGCGATGATGAGTTTGACGGTATTGGTCATGAACTTGTTCCTGTTGATCCAAATCCGCCGGCCCCTCTTGCCGTTTCATCAAGACTGGCCTGTTTATCCCATGTTATTTGTGTGACCGGGGCAATAACCATTTGCGCAATGCGCATGCCGCGGGTGATGGTAAAATTCTCACTTCCAAGGTTTACAAGTATTACTTTAACCTCACCACGATAATCCGCATCAATTGTGCCGGGTGTGTTTAAAACGGTAACACCATTTTTCCAGGCAAGGCCGGAACGTGGGCGTATTTGCGCTTCATAACCATCAGCAAGGGCCATGGCAAATCCCGTGGGGACCAATAGTCTGCCCCCCACCGGTAGCACAAGTTCTTCCCCATCGGGAATTGCGGCCATAAGGTCCATACCCGCACTGTTCTTTGTTTCATATTCGGGTAATTTTAATCCTTCGCCGTGGGAAAGAAGTTGAATTGCTACTACAGTCATCAAGTATCCTTAAAATATTTTTCTATTTTTTCCGCTAATTTTTCTGCTACGTCCGATTTACTCATACGCGGCCAATCGTCGGTACCCGTTTTGGTTATGACATGAACCTGATTATGATCACCGCCCATAATATCGCCGGATACATCATTGGCGATAATCCAGTCGCAGCCTTTTTTTTCAAGCTTATTTCTGGCGTATTCTTTTACATTCTCACTTTCTGCGGCAAATCCTACCACCAGGCCGGGGCGGTTTTTTTCATAATTTGAAAGGGTTTTCAAAATATCAGGGTTTTCGGCAAAATCCAATGTGGGCATTCCATCATTTTGTTTTTTGATTTTTTGCTCCGCAGGGTTCTTAACATACCAATCCGCGACAGCAGCAACACATATTGCCGCATCAGCCGGTAGTGCGGTTTTACAGGTATCCATCATGTCACGCGCGGATATTACATTGATGCGCTTAACGCCAACGGGGGCTTCAAGATTGGTTGGCCCGGATATCAAAGTAACATCAGCACCCCTAAGATATAATGCCCGGGCAATTTCATATCCCTGTTTTCCCGAAGATCGGTTGGCAATATAGCGGACAGGATCAATGGTTTCGTATGTGGGACCGGCGGTCACAACGACATGCTTTCCTTTAAGGGGAAGATTTTCATTGCTTAAAAAAAAAGCTTCAATCTGTGCTATGATGTCCGGGACTTCTGCAAGGCGCCCGGTGCCTTCTTCACCGCAGGCAAGTTCGCCGTCTGCAGGGGGAATTTCTATTATACCCCGATCTTTAAGCACGCCAAGATTATGCTGTGTGGCCGGATTTCCCCACATCTGACTGTTCATGGTTGGTGCAATCATAATCGGTTTATTGGATGCTAGGAGTGTTGTCGTGGCCAGATTGTCGGCGATACCCACAGCCATTTTTGCCATCAGGTCGGCCGTCGCCGGGGCAACCAGAATAAGGTCACTTTCCCGGGATAGCCTGATATGTCCCATTTCCGCTTCGTCGGTAAGGGAGAACAGGTCCTGATAGACTTTATTTTCGGTCAGACTGCTGATGGCAAGAGGCGTGACGAATTGTTCGCCCCCTTTGGTAAGAATGGCCTGGATTTCCACGCCGCGTTCCTTAAGGCGGCGAATTAGATCAAGACATTTATAGGCCGCAATGCCACCACCGATGACCAAAAGCAATTTTTTATTTTGAAGGATATCTGCCACAGCCGACCTTTCAACTTATACCAATATGCTAAAGATAATCACTGAAACTCAGTTTATCAACAGCATATAAAATGCATAGCACAGGATACTACCGAGAACGCCACCAATGATACCATAAAGAAACAGTTTAAGAGAACTTCTTCTGTGGGCTTTGGTGCCCTGCATATCTTTCATATGATGAACTATTTCTTCCACATCTTCGAGTATCTGCGGTAAGCGTGACAGGGTATCCAGTGTCGTTTTTACGGTCTCTTTAATTATGGCAACCGGGCTTAGATTTTCCGCGACCCATTTTTCAATCACAGGTCGGGATACTTCCCACATGTTGATATCGGGATTTAAATTAAGGGCGACACCCTCAGCCGTGACCATGGTTTTTTGAAGAAGCACCAATTGGGGCTGTGTACGCATGTTAAAGCGGCTGGTTGTTTCAAAAAGCTGACCAAGAAGTTTTCCGGCGGAAATTTCATTTAATGGTTTTCCCACAACGGGTTCGCCAATGGCCCGGATGGCTTGTTTGAAGGCAACATAATCCTGATCATCGGGTACATACCCCATATCAAAATGGGCTTTGGCGATGCGATCGTAATCCTGATTTGCAAATCCATATAAAATATCCGCAAGGGCGCGACGGGTTTTAAGATCAATCCGGCCCATAATACCGAAGTCAATTGCGGTAATTTTATTATCCTTACAGGCAAAAAGATTACCCTGATGCAGATCCGCATGAAAATAACCATCATTTAAAGCCTGACTTAGAAAGCTTTGCACTAAATTTTCAGCAAGCTTTTCAGGGTCAAGCCCTGCTTTTTTAATGTCATCAAGTTTTTTAAACGGGATGCCATCAACCCAATGGGTTGTAAGAACCCGCCGATTTGTAAGATCCCAGTCCACATCCGGAACATCATAATGTGGGTTATTATTTATGTTTTGCTTAAGTTCCGCCGCAGCGGCGGCCTCAATCCGAAGGTCCATTTCAAGCGCGATTACATCTGCAATGGTTTCAATCACTGTACTGGGTCGGAGCCTACGTGCCTCGCTTGAAAAGGATTCAATAATCCTTGCCAACCATTGGAAAGCTTCCAGATCGCGGCTAAAAGCTCTGGCAATGCCGGGCCTTAGCACTTTGACGGCAATTTTCTGTCCCTGTAGTGTTTTGGCAGTATGAACCTGCGCGATAGACGCGGCGGCAATGGGGGTTTTATCGAACTCCAAGAACAGTTCATTTAACGTGCCCCCAAGATCATCTTCAATAATTTTTATTGCATCCTCAGCCGGGAATGGTGGGACCTCGTCCTGAAGCCTCATCAGATCAAACGCAACATCGGGCCCAATAATATCAGGCCTTGTCGCTAGCGCCTGACCAAATTTAATAAAACTTGGGCCAAGATCCTGAAGTGCATTTACAAGACGTGTTTCGGGTTTTGCATCCAAATCATAGCGAATTTTTAAATTGCGCAGTTTTTCGATTGCTTTGGGTTGTTCCCCGAACAAATTAAGAAGATCCATAAGGGCATCATGCTTTGAAAGCGTATAGGCAACCTTGATGATACGCCCTGTATGAAAGATCCATTTAAACATTTTAAATGCGCCAGCCGGAATGAATTGCCACAATGCCGCCGGAAAGATTCCGATAGCTTGCTTTTTTAAACCCGGCTTCTTCGATCATGGTTTTAAATTTTTCCTGGCTTGGAAATTTGCGAATGCTTTCCACCAGATATTGATAGCTGTCTTTATCACCAGTAATCAATTCGCCAAAATGCGGGATTACATTAAAGGAGTAGGCATCATAAATCTGTTTTAAAAGTGGTAGATCAACGTCGCTGAATTCAAGACACAAGAACCGGCCGCCCGGCTTTAGTACACGGTAGGCTTCTTTAAGTGCCTTATCAATATGCGTTACATTACGAATTCCAAAAGCGATGGTATAGGCATCCACAGAATTACTTTCCAACGGAAGTTGCTCCGCATTACCGACCAGCCAATCTATTGGACCAAAAATTCCCTCATCAAGGGCACGGGCCCTTCCTGCCGCCAGCATGTTATGATTTATATCACAAATTGTAACGCTTGCAGGAATGTCATCCGGTCCGGTTCTTTTTGCGGCTGCTTTTAAAAAGCGAAAGGCAATATCGCCTGTTCCACCCGCGACATCCAGAAGGCGCATACCGGCTACTGGGCGAAGTATGCTTATAAACTCATTTTTCCAAAGACGGTGAAGCCCGCCGCTCATAACATCATTCATAATGTCATATTTATCAGCAACACTGTCAAACACCCCACGCACCATTGACTGCTTTTCATTTTCGTTTACCTGTTGAAAACCAAAATGGGTGGTGGTGCCTTTTTCTATTTTTTCTTTATTTGTCATATTGCGGAACATAGCGCAGTGTTGCATGCTGTTCCAGAAGAAAACCAATTGATTTAATAGAGTTATTATTTATATGCCAGAATTGCCAGAAGTGGAAACAACCATGCGGGGTCTAACCCCGGCTCTTAAGAACAGGAAACTTGTAAAAGTGATAAAGCGCAGGGATAAAATAAGGATCCCTGTGCCGGAAGATTTTGTGAAAAGACTTGAAGGCCGAAAAATTATCCGTCTGGAACGGCGGGCAAAATATTTGCGTTTTTTTCTTGATTCTGAAGATGTGATTATATGTCACCTCGGTATGTCCGGAAAATTTATTATAAGTGATAAAAATGAAGACCCATTTGCCAAGCATGATCACATTATTTTTGAAACAGACGATGAGAAACAGATAATATATAATGATCCACGGCGTTTTGGTCTTATGACGTTATGCACAGTTGATGAGCTGGATGACCATAAATTATTTAAGGATATGGCCGCAGAACCGTTGGGTAATGAATTTAGCGGCGTGTATTTAAGGGAAAAAATCAAAGCAAAAAAAGTAACGATCAAAGCGGCCCTGCTTGATCAGAAAGTGGTAGTAGGGCTTGGTAATATTTATGTGTGCGAGGCACTCAATAAAGCACACATTTCCCCACTAAGAAAAGCCTGCGATATCAGTGCCGATGAAACGGAAATATTGGTGCCGATTATTCGGGATATACTTCTTAATGCGATTGAAGCGGGCGGTTCAAGTCTGAAGGATTTTGCAGGCGCTAATGGTGATCTGGGATATTTTCAGCATCAGTTTGTCACCTACGGACGCGAAGGGGAAAATTGCATTAATCATGGGTGTGTCGGTATAATTACACGCATTAATCAGGGGGGAAGATCGACATTTTATTGCCCTGTCTGCCAGAAATAAGTAAGCTCTGATTATGAAAATTATTAGATATATTCTGTTTCCTTTTCTCGTTCTTCATACAGGAATGGCGTATGTTTTTGCACAGTCAGAGCCGATTGATATGCTACAGGATATGGCGATCCCTCTTATGGACGGGCTAACTGAAAATCAGGATGAAGCACTGCTATTTGACAGCCCGGATGGAAGAATCATAGCGGCACAGGCTAGCGGAACGGTTAACCCAAAGGCGGCTTTTGATTATTATCGCGTTGTGTTGCCGTCGCTTGGGTGGGTGATTGAAGAGGATAATACTAAAGGATTGGTATGTGAGGATGGGGCTGAATATTGTTTTCGGGCAGTGCGCGATGAAGAATCACTTCTGCTGAATATCTTAAATGAAGGTCAAAATTCGATACTGACCTACTCACTCTCACCAAATTAAGCAATACCAAAGGGAATAAAAATGTCACAATCTTCAATCATTATCGAAAAACATGACGAGGTGGTGTGTTTAAAACTGAATAGACCGGAAGCGCTTAACGCGCTTAACAATCAAATGATGGGCGAAGTAAAAGAGGCGCTGGAGGATTTTGAACGTGACGATGTCGTAAAAGTTATCATTCTGACAGGAAATGATAAGGCCTTTGCTGCTGGCGCAGATATTAAGGAAATTGCGGATAAAAAACATTTTGAACTGTATGATAGGGATTTTATCCAGGAACGGTGGGAAATGGCGGCACGCTGCAAAAAGCCGATCATCGCAGCCGTTTCCGGTTATGCGCTTGGTGGGGGGTGTGAACTTGCCATGATGTGCGATTATATTATTGCGGCGGATAATGCCAAATTTGGTCAGCCGGAATTAACAATTGGTGTGATACCGGGTGCTGGCGGCACACAGCGGCTGACACGCTTTGTCGGCAAATCAAAAGCGATGGATATGATTCTGACAGGGCGAATGATGAACGCGGATGAAGCAGAAAGATGCGGCCTTGTCAGCCGGATTGTTCCCACCGCAGACCTTTTGACCGAAGCAATTAATGATGCACAAAAAATAGCAAAACTTTCTCAGGCTTCGGTCAAACTCGCTAAAGAATGTGTCAATGAAGCCTACGAATCAACCTTGGATGCGGGTGTGCGATTCGAGAGGCGGGTTTTTCATTCATTGTTTGGAACCCGTGATCAAAAAGAGGGAATGTCGGCCTTTATTGAAAAAAGACCAGCCGAATTTAAAGATTAAAGAACGATTGAATAGAGAAAACATCAATTTTTAGCGTCTTTTAGAGTAAATTCTTTAAAAGCTTGTTGACCAATTGAGGGCGCATGTTTATAAGCCACAAACTGAATATGAATATATAAATTTAAGAAGACACTGATTCTCCTGTGTATAATAGTGCGCAGTATTGAGATGGTCTTCCAGAAAGCAATAAGGTTATATAATGGCTAATACATTACAAGCTAAGAAAAGAGTGCGCAGAAATGCAAAGCGCGAAGGAATTAACAAAGCGCGCCGCAGTCGTATCCGCACTTTTGTAAAAAAAGTTGAACTTGCTGTTGAAGCAGGAAATGCCGATGAAGCAAAAAGTGCACTTAAAGCAGCACAGCCCGAATTAATGAGGGGCGTGACGAAGGGAGTTCTTCATAAGAAGACAGCATCGCGTAAAGTTTCCCGACTAGCGAAACGTGTAAAGGCGATGGGTTAACCTCGGAATTTCGAGTCGCATCAGGCATCCCAACGATTCGCGTGAAACGAACCGTTAAACAGATAAAAATACCCTAAAAAAGCTGACCAAAATTTGGTTCAGCTTTTTTTATGCCGCCAAAGAAAGACAGATTCCCCTATTGTTCTTTTTTTGAGAAAATTTGATGTTTTTTGAAAAAATTCGACCTACTACATCTAGTATGTCAAGAGCCAGTCAAGACATAGGGTGGTATTTTATTTTCATTTTTGATCAATATCCATATTGCAAGAATGGGGGATGACAGGTAGGCTCATTACATAATAAATTATCGACATCATTGGATGATACACCCTGCGAATGCTGTTTTGCAGTCAGAGCGTTTTTTGCTCAAAAATGTCCACTAAGATGATCGAAGAAGCATACATATTTTTAAGGAAATGCTGCAAATGACAGGACAGTATAAGGGTGATATTACACCTGCAGAAGCGTGGGAACAGCTATCAGAGCAAAAAACCACGGTTCTTGTTGATGTTCGTACAAAAGCAGAATGGAATTATGTAGGCGTGCCGGATTTATCCCCCATTTCGAAAGATAACATTTATATCGAATGGGTTGATTTTCCGGAAGGAGCACCAAACCCCAATTTTATAAAAGAACTGACTGATGCGGTGGAAGATAAAGATACATCAATATTCTTTTTATGCAGAACAGGGGTTCGTTCAATAGGTGCAGCTGTTGCCGCAACAGAGGCAGGTTTTGTAAACAGCTATAACATTATTGAGGGTTTTGAAGGGGCCAAGGATGAGCAGGGCCATCGTGGCAGAATATCGGGGTGGCAAGGGCGCAATTTGCCATGGAAACATTAGCCAGAATTATTTTTGGAGTGATATAAAACCAAATGTCGAGTAAAGCGGGTCAGAATAATGTGGATGAATTGATCATTGATGAGGCGATCGATTTACAATGGGTAAAGGTTCTTGAACATCTGAGAACCGGTTTTGATGAAAAAACATATAAAAGCTGGATAAAACCTTTGGCGCTTGTCAATCTGGATGGTGACAAGGCCGTGATGGCTGCGCCTACAAGATTTATGAGAAACTGGCTGATGTCCAATTTTGCGGACCGGCTTATGGATGCCTGGTCGCGTGTAAATTTGGGGGTTAAGGATATCGAAATTATAGTGCTTGCAGGATTTAATGAAGTTGATGTTGCGCCCGTACAAGAAGAAAACCGCAACCCTATCAAAAAAACAAATTCAAAAGTTAAAGGCATT
>JAUILB010000124.1 GCA_030432815.1 Alphaproteobacteria bacterium
GTTTCAAGTCCCCGCCTGTGTGCAATCGGCGTCAACCTACTTTCAAGCAGATAAATCTTATCGGAAGATAATAATAATCCGGAACGGCGCTTTAGCAGGGCACTGATAAATTCAAAATCATCTGACTTCATCATTAGCCCCCTTTAGTAAACGTTTAACTTTGGAACCTATTTCATCCAGCGGAAGAATGGCGTGACAAATACCAGCATTGCTGACAGCTCCCGGCATTCCCCAAACCACACTGGTTTCTTCATCCTGTGCAATAATGGTTCCACCGCTTTCAGCTACGGCTTTACTTCCGCGAAGTCCGTCTTGGCCCATTCCTGTTAATATTACGCCAAGTGCAGCCGGGCCAAATGCCGCTGCAACACTTCTAAATAGCGGATCCACGGCCGGACGGCAGAAGTTCTCTGGCGGATCTACATTAAGTCTGATGCAGGGATTTCCATGTTTGTTCTCGATTACCATATGATATTCACCCGGCGCGATATAAACCTTGCCTGGTTCAAGCCTCATACCATCCTCACCTTCCTTACAATCAAGACCGCAGGCTTTTGTTAAGTGGCCTGCCAATATCTTGGTAAAGGTTGCCGGCATATGTTGTGTAATAACAACCGGAACATTCAAATCGTTCTTCAAACTGGCTATGACATTAAGAAGAGCTTGTGGCCCGCCAGTCGAACTGCCTATAGCGATGATCTTTGGAATAATTTTTGATGCTTTTACAGTTTGTGGACGCTTAGCAAAAATAGGTTTGACTTCAATTTTTCTTTCTACAACAGGTTGTTGGATAACTTCAATATCATTCCCGGAATATAAATCTATTCCAAGCAGCTTCCTTTTTGCTTCAGCCAGACTTTTAATCTTTTCCACTATTTCTGACTGATAAGACTGAGATAAAATGACTTCCCTGTTTGTGGTTGGTTTTGGAACATAATCCGCTGCCCCCAAAGACATTGCCTTCAAACTTATCTGAGCATTTTTAGATGTCAGTGTCGATGACATCAGGACCTGAATATTAGGGTTTTGCTTAAGAATCAGTGGAAGTGCCGTTAAACCATCCATAATAGGCATTTCAATATCAAGAACTACGATTTCAGGATCAGTTTTTTCTATTGAATTCACGGCAACCTGACCGTTTGATGCACTCGCGACAATTTCAATTGCAGGATCAGCCCCAAGCCACCTGGACATTAATCCTCTTATTACAGAGGAATCGTCAACAAGCATAACTCTGTAGGGACGCGCTCTAGAAGAAATACTACTTTTACTTTTTTCCAACGGGAGACTGTTCACTTTTATAATAATCCAACTTGTACGAATTTTGACTCTATAATTTCTCTATCAAAGGGTTTCATAATATATTCATCAGCCCCTGCGGAGATTGCTGCACTTATATGGGACATATCGTTTTCAGTTGTACAAAAAACTACAATCGGTTTACTACCCCCTTCTGTGTTTCTAAGTGTTTTTAGAAAATCCAACCCATTCATAACCGGCATATTCCAGTCGAGGAGAACCACATCAGGCATTGACCTTTTGCAGCTATCCAAAGCGTCTTGACCGTCTACTGCTTCTTCTATGTCAAAATTCAGCTCTTCCAGAATTCTTCTGGCGACCTTCCTAATGATTTTAGAGTCATCTACTACAAGACATGATTTCATTTTAATTTCCAACAATTATTGTTCATATGCCCAAAACCCTATCTAAGCCGCTGCTTTTGATTCGCCTAAGGAGAGCAGCTTTTCAATATCCAGAATTACAAGCAGTTCTTTATCCAGACGAAAAATCCCGTTTGAAACTTCCTGCCAGCAAGGTTCCAATGTTACCGGATTTTTTTCAAATGCTTCTTCAGACAGAGACAGAACATCCCCCACTTTATCAATGATCAAACTATATGGTTCATTTTGATATTCAACCACAATATTCATGTCTTGTGAGCTGTCTTCGCGATCCGGTAACTTTAAACGTTTTCGAAGGTTAATTGCTGTGACAATCTGACCACGTAAATTCAGCACACCTGCAACAGCATCTGGAGCAAGAGGAACTTCTGTGATCGTTTGCTTGGAAAGTACATCATGGACTTCCAATACAGGAATGCCACACATTTGGCCATCCAACCAAATTGTTACATAGTCGTGTTTATTTAATTCTTCCATGTCTAATCCTTCGATAAACTATTTACTACACATCTTATGCTGCCGTTTCACGATCAGCGATCTGTTCTTCAATTGCTTTAAGTAATGTGTCTCGATCCAACTTTTCAACGTAATTGTTAAAGCCGGCTTCACGACCCTTTGAAAAACGTTTTTCCGAACTATGAGCAGAAAGGGCAACCATCGGTGTTTCCCGCCATTGACCGTTTTCCCGGACTTCCTCAGCAAATTCGTAGCCATCCATTTCCGGCATATCAATGTCACTTACGATCAGGTCAAATTCATAGCCTTTTTCGCGAAGTTCAAGTGCTTTATTCGCGGTACTCGCAATTGTCACATTATATCCCGCTGTCGTCAGCAATGGCTTAAGCAGGTTAAGGAAGAAAGTACTGTCATCCACAATCAGTATGTTTTTGCGTTTCAGTTTGCTTTCAACTTCAATATTTTCTGCACTAAGCTGCCAATCATTGAATGTTTTTTCGAAATAGTAGGCTATGTCGATCACTTCAGTTGCAACACCGTCAATAATTGCCGTACCCAATTGACCAATTGCCTTCGAGCTAAGTTCTACATTGATTTTGTCTTCTTTAATATCTGATATTTCATCAACAATGACACCCATTGATTTCTCGTTATCCGTGAAAACAAGCATTGGCTGCCTTCCTTCGGATCTGATTTCATATTGGTCATTGATCATTACCAGTGGCATCAATTTTCCCCTATATTGTACCATTTTGGAACCTTCTGAAATTTCAATGCTGCTAACATCGAATTCTTCAAGCCGTGAAACCAGCGATAGCGGTACCGCACGTTTTGTGTCACCACCTGCACGGAAAAGAAGTATTGCTTCTTTATCATCAAAACTCGAAACGAGACTTTCTGCATCACTGTCTGCGCGCTGCTCTGCAATATCCGACATTGCTTCATTGACCTCTGTTGCGATACCGTTTGGATCAAGGATCATTATGACAGTACCGTCACCCAAAATAGTATTTCCGGAGAACACAGTAAGATCGCGAAGGATCGGTGCTACCGGTTTTACCACTATTTCTTCTGTATCGAATACGCGGTCAACAACAATACCAAATGTAAAGTCACCAACCTGCGTGATGATAATAAAGTCCTCGCGATTTGCATCTTCATCTGCCTCAGCCAGATCATCATCAGTTTCAAATCCAAGAATTTTATTAAGGTGGAGAAGAGGTAAAAGTCTGTCCCGCAACCTTAAAACAGGTGTTGAATTTATAAACTCTATTGTATGTGTAGAATCGGCAGAAGCGCGCACAAGCTCAAGAACACTAATCTGCGGAATAGCAAATCTTTCCTCCCCGGACTCAACAATTAGTGCTGATACAATGGCAAGGGTAAGTGGTATCTTGATAAAGAATGTCGTACCTTTCCCTTCTGTGGATTTAAGTTCAATTGTACCGCCAATTTTTTCAATATTAGTACGCACAACATCCATACCTACTCCACGGCCGGAAACACTTGTTACCTGAGCAGCGGTTGAAAATCCCGCATGGAAAATAAAACGCTGAATTTGCTGATCAGACATTTCTGAAATTTCATCTTCGGTTGCAAGTCCGTTTTTGAGCGCTTTGGCTTTTAGCTTTTCCACAGCAAGGCCGGCACCATCATCCGATATCTCGATAATGATCTGACCACCTTCATGAAATGCATTAAGACGAATTGTTCCCGTTTCTTTTTTACCCGCTGCTATCCTGTCTTCGATTTTTTCAATCCCGTGATCAGCTGAATTACGGATCATATGTGTAAGTGGATCTTTGATCAGCTCAAGGACCTGGCGATCAAGTTCTGTATCCGCACCAAGCATCTGAAGATCAATCTTCTTCCCAAGTTCCATTTGAAGATCACGTATAATACGCGGCAGTTTGGACCATGCATTACCAATAGGCTGCATGCGTGTCTTCATCACACCTTCCTGAAGCTCAGTAGTACACTGACTTAACCTTTGTAGTGGAATATCAAATTCACTGTCCCCGGCACGTCTTGAAATTTGCAATAGCTGGTTACGTGTAAGCACAAGTTCACTAACCATGTTCATCAGGTTATCAAGTACATCAACAGCAACACGGATAGATTGGTTGGCAATACCACCTTCCTTGGCAGAGCCCGTCTTTTTTCCTGTTTCTTTCTTTTCAACTGACGCATTCACAGCATTCTTGGCGGCTTCAATCATCGCCTTTGAAGACTGCCCATATAATTCTTTTATAAATTCCGCATCCATTGTTGAAAGGCCAACTTCTTCAAGAACATTTTCAAGATGAACGGTCGTATTATAGAATTGGTCTTCTGCTATCCCTTGTTTGATGAAACTTGCAAACGCTGTCGCAACCATGGCTTCTTCACATTTTTCACTTTCTATTGAAGCTGTGAAAAAATCCTCGACTGCTTTTTTACTGACCATAAGATCAACATCTTGCAATAACATCTTTAATGAAGCATCAGAATTAATCCGATTGTGAAATAAATGCGAAATCACCGAAACTGTTTCTGACCCACCAATGGAATCCAAACGACTGGATGTTGCCTGGACTTCTTCCGGATCCTCATCATCAGGACCTGGAGCAGCAAGAAAAGCAGCTTCAAGTTCGTCAAGTGTTACCTCACCCGGAACCATTGGCCTTTCTTCCGAAACCTCTATTACCGTTTCTACTGACTGTTCCACAGACACAGCTTCACCAGCCGCCATGGCATTTAGCTGATCGATAATTTCACTGTCATCACCTGCTGGTTCTTCTTGTGTCTCTTCAAGTCCTGCAAGAATTTCCTTAATACGGTCCAGGGCTTTTAAGATTAATGTTACAGCTTCAGGTGTGACTTCCATTTCCCCATCACGGAATTTCCCAAGTACATTCTCTCCGGAATGCGCAACGGCTTCTAATCTTGGAAGCCCCAGGAAACCACATGTTCCTTTGATCGTGTGTACTAATCTGAATATATTATCAAGTACTGATTTGTTATTGGGATCCTTTTCAAGCTCAACCAATTCAACGTCTACTACCTCAATACTCTCAAAAGTTTCGGTTAAAAACTCATTCAGTAAATCATCCATGCCAATTACCTTTATACTAGATTACGGGTATACCGTTCTCTAATCTCTATGAAATTGGTTAAGATGAAGTAAAACTAACGCTTTTTTTTAACTTTTAGTTTTAAATATTAAACCAGTGCCGTCAGGGTGAAACCATTATTGTTATGGTCAGAACATTCAACATTGCTGTTCAAGTATTTAGCAACATTGGCTGCAAGATATGCGGGCGCCAGCTTAGGGTCCATTTCCGTATCTTCAACATTGCCACAAATCATATCTTTTGCATTATTCTGAAATATAACGCGCTCAGCATGAACTGACACGACCAAACTGATTTTATCGGCCTTAACGGTAATGCTGACAGTAAGCTCTCCACCACGGATCAGACCTTCACTTGCAACAAGGATCATATTCAGCAATAATTTCACCGCACTTTTATCCATTTCGCCGATTTCGGCGCTCCATTTCAGATTAATGGGCGATCCGTCAAATAAAGATACCGCAGCATTTCTGGCATCCCTTATTGGAACTTGTGACCCAATACCACCTGCTGCACCAAAAGCAAGGCGATAAAATTTAAGTCTGTTTGAGGTTTGATTTGCACTGGATTCCAGAAGCTTCATTACCTCTTTTCGCATCGCTTCATCATCTTCTTCACTCAGTATTTCAATACCATTGGATATGGCACCAACAGGGCTTATAAGATCATGACAAAGCCGGGAGCATAAAAGGGAGGCAAAATCGAGTTCATTCATAAACAGACTTTCTTTCTTGTAGATTTTTGTATAAGGCCCATATAATAACCTGAAGAATGAAAACAACAAGCCATATATAAAACAGTTTACGGACAATCGAAAAGTATCGAATGATAAATGATAACTACAGTAAATATAGCAAGTTTCTAAGAAATACCGCCATCGAAGCAGGCGAAAAAATACTGGAAATAAGAAACGATAAGTTAGACGTTACTATTAAAGATGACAGATCGCCAGTAACCCTGGCTGACCAGGCCGCTGAAAAAATAATCTTGCGTGATTTGAATATTATTGCACCTGAAATTCCGATCATCGCCGAAGAAAGTGCGAGTGAAGGCGACATCCCCGATGTTAAAGATAAATTCTGGCTTGTTGACCCGCTTGATGGAACCAAGGAATTCATTGCCGGTGGCACCGATTTTACAGTTAATATTGCGCTTATTGAAAACGGCGTTCCAACTTTCGGTATTATTTATACCCCAGCCACCCGTAGGTTATATACTGCGAAATCACCAACTCAAGCAACCTTGCAGATTGTCGATGAAAAATTAAACACTGGTCCCGAGATGGATATTAAAGTGCGTGATGGCGATATGAAAAATTTAACCGCACTGGCAAGTAAATCCCATCTTGATGAAGAAACAAAGGCATTTCTGGATGATCTTAATATTACCGATAAAACATCGGCCGGTAGTTCAATGAAATTTTGCGTCGTAGCCGAAGGAAAAGCTGACATCTATCCACGCTTTGGCCCAACCATGGAATGGGATATAGCAGCAGGGCATGCCATACTGAGTGCTGCTGGTGGCAGTGTTAAGAACCCTGACGGTACATCGTTTGAGTATAACAAGCCCGGTTTCCGGAATGGTCCGTTCATTGCCCGAGGAAATATTTAAACGATATTTCTGATAAGTGCGATTATCGCAAACAGGAATAGTATTATCGCTGATGTCTTGTTGATATTTTCAAGGTGTCTGTCAGATAAATTTCTAGTAAGCCGGGCTGAGCTAAAACTGACAATACCCCACCACAGGGATGACCCCGTCAAAATACCCGCAGAAACAAGGGTGGCATTGATCAGATTATCCCCCATATCGCCAAACCCTAACCCCACAAATATCGCAACGAATCCTAAAATCGTTAGCGGGTTTGTCAGGGTCAGCAGGAATGTACCCGTTGCCGCTTTCATACGATCACTAAATGTATCATCGACATTACCCACATGCGGGTGGCTAACCCATAATTTGATCCCGATTATAATAAGCGCGATAGCACCAATGATCTGAATTATTCCGTTATAAGTATTGATCAACTGGGTCATGCCCGTAAGCCCGAATGCTGCAAGCGCACCAAAAAGTCCGTCTGCGACCGCTGCACCCTGACCAACAAAATATCCATTTGCCGGTCCTTTGGTCATAGCCCTTCTGATACAAATAATATTTACCGGGCCTATTGGCGCAGCCATTATCAAGCCGATTAATATTCCCCAAGGCAGATATATGAGCGACATTTTATAACTGGCTCCAAACTATCTTCATAAAATATAGTGCATCCGTATGACATTCATGTTAAACGGCGATCATGACAAATGTAAATGATCAAAATGAAGAAGCTGAAAAGAAGGAAGACCCAGTCAGGCTTTATATACTTGATGCGGTTGCGGATGGCGCACATGTTAGTCCCAATGATATCGCAATCAAAATTGCAAAGGACCGTGCCAAGGATACTGATCCGGATGACATCTGGCGTAAATATATGCTCGCGGTCAAGCAGCAGGCAAAATCACTTGCCCGCGCAGGGCGTATCAGTATCCTGCGTCGCGGCAAGGTAATCGATCCTGATAAAATGAAAGGGCTAGTTAAATTTTCACTTCCGATAAAAGAAGAATAATTATTTGATATTAATCGTTCCGTTAATATTGCCGCTAAAATCGATAAG
>JAUILB010000125.1 GCA_030432815.1 Alphaproteobacteria bacterium
CGTAAGCGACATCAAAATGTTTTGCCAGGAACTCTGCGGTATATTTCACAAAGCCGGGTTCATTGGGCTTGCCCCGCATAGGAACCGGCGCGAGGAACGGTGCATCCGTTTCAATCAGCAACCTATTCATCGGGATAATTTTAATTGCTTGCTGCAAAACGTGCGCACTTTTAAATGTCACAATTCCCGAAAGGGATATGTAACAACCAATATCAAGCGACCTTCTGGCAAATTCTTCCGATGCGGTAAAGCAGTGAATAACCGCCGGGTATTTCCCTTTTTTCATTTCCGCTTCCATAATTTCAGCACAGTCATCATCAGCATCCCGCGCATGAACAATCAGCGGGAGCCCGGTTTCACGGGATGCTTCAATATGGGCAATAAAGTTTTCTTTCTGTTTATCACGCGGTGAATGCTCATAAAAATAATCAAGGCCTGTTTCCCCGATCCCAACCACTTTTTTATGCTTTGCTTTTTCGATCAGCTCTTCTGGCTTGATCCCCCATTCATCTTCCGCATCATGCGGATGGCTTCCAACCGTCGCCCAGATATGGTTATAACTTTTTGCAATTTCAAGCACATCTTCATATTCGCTAAGTCGCGCATTGATCGCAAGCATGGTACCAACGCCATTTGCCGCCGCCCTGGCGATCACGCCATCCATATCTTCGGCGAGGCTCCCATAGTTAAGGTGACAATGGCTATCGACAATAAAACTCATTATTCAACGAACCTCGGAAATACGCCTTCGGGCTTGTCAATTGCTGTCCCGCTTGCAAGACGATGATCACCGCAAAGATGGTCAAACCCGCGCTCATCTTCTGGAATTTTAAGCTGATCAAGCAATTTTGCGGCACTGTCCGGCATTATCGGTTGAATTAGAATACCAATCTGCCTGATCACTTCGGCAGTAACATATAGCACCGTTGCCATACGGTCAGGATCCGTATTCTTAAGTGCCCATGGTTCCTGAAGTGCAAAATAACCATTTGCATCAGACACCGTTTTCCATATTGTTTCAAGCGACTTATGAATTGACTGCACATCAACATGGGCACGCACCTCCGGCAGTAAACCATCCACCTGCGCAAGGATAGCATTATCCGCATCACTTAATGCACCCGGTGACGGCATGGCGCCATCACAATTCTTGAAAATCATTGAAAGACTGCGCTGTGCAAGGTTGCCAAGATCATTGGCAAGATCGCTATTGATCCTATTGATCATGGACTGGCGGGAAAAATCACCATCATTGCCAAAGGGCACTTCGCGCATCAGGAAGTATCTGACCTGATCAAGGCCGAATTCTTCAACGATCTGGAACGGGTCAATCACATTGCCAAGCGATTTTGATATTTTCTGTCCTTCATTGGTCCACCATCCGTGGGCAAACACCCGTTTTGCCGGATCAATCCCTGCCCCCATAAGAAAGGCCGGCCAGTAAAGCGCATGGAACCGCAGAATATCCTTACCCACCATATGAATATCGGCGGGCCAGAATTTTTTGTATATTTCACTGTCTTCATCCGGAAATCCGGCCGCCGTCATATAATTGGTCAGCGCATCAATCCATACATACATAATATGCTTGTCATTTCCCGGGACCGGAACACCCCATTTAAAACTGGTGCGTGATACGGATAAATCCCGCAGTCCCCCTTCAACGAAGCTCTTAACTTCGTTTTTTCTGCTTTGTGGCATGACAGTTGGCGGTATTTCTTCATAAAATGCTAGAAGTTTTTCTTCGAACGCACTTAATTTAAAGAAATAACTTTCTTCTTCAACCCATTCAACGGGTGCACCCGTCGGAGCAAGCTTTTCCCTCTCCCCATTCTTTTGGGCCTCTCCTTCGATTAGTTCATTTTCACCATAAAATGCTTCATCACGGACCGAATACCACCCGGCATATTTATCAAGGTATATGTGGCCATTCTCTTCAAGCCGCTTCCATAACGCCTGGCAAGCCCGTTTATGGCGTTCTTCCGTTGTGCGAATAAAATCGTCATTGGAAAAATTCATAAATTTTGCAAGTTCGCGAAACCGCTGGCTTACCTGATCACAAAATTCAATCGGTGTTTTTCCGGCTGCTGCAGCAGATTTCTCAACCTTTTGGCCATGTTCATCCGTGCCGGTAAGAAACATCACATCATACCCATCCAACCGTTTGAACCGCGCAAGATAATCACATGCAAGCGTCGTGTACGCGTGTCCAATATGTGGAATATCATTCACATAATAAATGGGTGTCGTGATATAGAAGGATTGCTTACCTGACATAAATACTTGTTCTTTCGTTTTTATTTTTTCAGCGCTGAATTGATCATATTCAGTATATCAATCACCGTCTGTTTTCTGTCCATATTCAGAAGGTCGGCTGATTTTATTTTTTCGGATACCTTTTCCCACAGCTCCGCCCATTGATCAAGCGGAATTATGGCCCCCAATTCTTCCATCAGTTTAAACTCTTCAGTAAGTGCTTCGCGGATATTGTGGGTGTGGGCTGTGCCCTGGTAACTTACATGGCGGATCATACGGCTTATAAACTGCGAAAGCATTTCCGAAAAAAGCAAAAACATATCACCTGATTTACTGGTTGTGACTTCACTGGCAAAATCATGCAAAAGCGGCACATTGATATTGGGCATAGTGGATAAAAGTCCAAGCATTTCCCTGTAAAGCTTAAGCCCCTTATGTTCAATCAGCGAAATGGCATATCCCGGACTGCCGTTTGATAACGCCACATAGCCATCAATGACATTTTCTTCCTTATCCGGAAATTTTTTATGCAAAATCTCCTTCACCGTGGCCGATTTTAACGGCTTTAACGGCAGCATCCGGCAACGCGACTTTATGGTCGGAAGCAACCGCCCCGGCGCATGGGCAAGGATAATCAGGATCGAATTGTTCGGCGGTTCTTCAAGAATTTTCAGGATCGCATTGGCGGCATTGCGGTTCATTTCATCTGCTGTATCAACAATTGCCACGCGCCATCCGCCATTGGCCGATGTGGTATGGAAAAAATTGTTAATTTTACGAACATCATCCACAAGAATGTTATTTCGCATTTTACCAGTTTTGGGATCTTCCGTCCTTTCAATAACAAGCAGATCCGGATTACTGCCCGCCGATATAAGGCTGTTTGCCGAACTACTTCTATCTGTTTCAAGGCTTTCAAGTGCAATTTTTTCAAGTTCTTCGCCAAATAATCCCGGCCCGGGATTATCATCCGGCGGGTTATTAAGCAGGAAACGCGCCATTTTATATGCCAGTGTTGCCTTGCCAATACCTTTGGGACCCGTAATCATCCACGCATGATGGATTTTTTCAGCGTTATACGCATCAAGGAACAATTGCTCCGCCCCGTCATGCCCGGTCAGGTCATGAGTGTTTCTGGGTAAAAATGTGTCTTCAATTTCCATAAATGCGCTATGTCAGAATCGTTTTATTTTGGCTTCTCTTTTTCTAACATTAAAAGGAAATGGATGGCTATTGGTAATTTCGGGAAATTAACTTCTAGCCTAAGAACATCAGCCCTTAAACCCCTGCGCTACAAGGTAGGTTTCCTTGCTTTCTGAACGGCTTGCCGGGGGTTTGAAATGACGGACTTTATCAAAATCCAGCCTTATTTCATCCAGAAGCTTTGTATCGGTGCCACCGGCAAAAACCTTGGCAACGAAGGTTCCGTTTTTTTTAAGAACTTTTTTTGCAAAATGAAAGGCAAGCTCCACAAGACCAATTGTACGGATATAATCCGTATTCTGATGCCCGGTTGTCGCGGCCGCCATATCGCTGAGCACCAGATCAACCGGTCCGTCGATCAGATCAAGAAGCGCCTGTTCCGCTTCATCGGTGGTAAAATCCATTTTAAGAAATGTTGCCCCCGCCACAGCATCCACATCAAGAAGGTCAATACCAATGATCCCCACATCACCTGCGCAGAGCTTCGCACACACCTGTGTCCAGCCACCGGGGGCAGCGCCAAGATCCACCACCGACTTAGCGCCATGCAGGAAATTGAATTTTTCATCAAGCTCAATAAGCTTATAGGCCGCACGGCTTCGGTACCCGTCCCTCTTGGCCGCCGCAACATACGGATCATTTAGCTGCCGGTGTAACCAGCGGGTTGAGGATGATTTTCTGTACCTTGCGGTTTTAACACGCGCCTTTTCACCGCGTACAATGCCCCGTGGGTCAAGCTGGCGTGGTTTACCGCTTTTGCTGAGTTTTGGTTTTTTAACCATCAGATTTTTTTTCACCGCCCTTTTGATTTTTGCGGTTTAAATAATAACGCTTTTTTGACCTGCGGCGACGGTTTGCTTTATTTTTTGCCCGTTGATTATCCATTAAATGATGCAGCATTCCTTCACGGATACCGCGGTCAGCCACCCGGCAATCAGCAATCGGCCAGACATCAATAATTGCATCAAATATCGCACACCCCGCCACTACAAGTTCCGCCCGGTCATTACCGATATTATTCAGTGCAAGCCGCTCACTATAATCAAGCTTCGCAAGATCATTACAAAGATCAACAAGATCTTTTGATTTCATCCACGCGCCGTCCACTTCCGAGCGGTCATAATAAGCCTGATTTAAATACATACTGGTAAGCGTCGTAACGGTACCGGAAGTCCCCATAAGCTGCACGCGCGACTGCTCAATATGGCTGCTAATACCATGCTTGTGCTCAAAAGGCACGATATGCGCCTTCACCCGCTCTTTCATTTCCTGATAATGTTCGGTCGGTAGCACTTTGACCGTACCATATTCTTCGGACAGGTTCACAACCCCAATTGGCACCGAAATCCAGTCAATAATTTTCGGAATACGGTTTTGGTTATATTCAATCCAGATAATTTCTGTACTGCCGCCACCAATATCAAAAATAATGCCCCGGTCATAATTTGTATCCAACAGTGCCTTACAACCCATTACCGCAAGGCGGGCTTCTTCCTGCGGGTTGATAATATCAAGTTTGATATTGACTTCCTGTTCAATGGTTTTAACAAAATGCGCGCCATTTTCCGCTTCGCGGCACGCCTGTGTGGCCACATTCCAACTGCGGGTTACACCACGGCGTTTCATTTTTTCTATGCAGATTTTAAGTGCGTCGATCGTTCGTTCAGTTGCAAGTTCTGATATTTTCTTATCCCTGTTCAGCCCTTCCCCCAAACGCACGATCCTTGAAAAGCTATCGATAACTTTAAAACCGCCCGGATTAGGTACCGCAACCAGAAGTCGGCAATTATTCGTCCCAAGATCCACTACACCATAAACATGTTTTTTGGGGCGCCGGGATTGTGTTTTCCTGCGGCGGCTCGTGTCGCGATGCGAAGGTTTATCCTCACTGACATCCTGCCTGTTTTCAGCTGACCTATTATCTATATTATTATCCATGCTGAAATTGACCTGACACCTTCCATTTATACATTTTGCATTATTTATATAATACTCATTCCCTACGCTCCATAGAAAAAACTTCTTCAAACCAAAATAATTATAAGGGACGACAATGTTGACACTCAAAACATCGGTATGCTACGCAGGAATTAAGCAAAATTATGAGGGAACTTAAATTGACCAATCACGAAATTAAATTAAGCCGCCGTTTCTTTATGAAAGGAACCGGCGCCGCGGCTCTTATCGGAACAACCGTTGGCACTGCAAGTCTTGCCGGATGCGCTGAGCAATCAGATACATCCGCACAAGAGGCACAAAATACCACTGCTCCCGCAACTGAAATGAACATGGAACGAGTAAATTTTGATGCCGGTTATAACCGCGTTAATACAAACAGCATCAAATTTGATCTGATCAAAATGCAAAACCCGGGCAAGCAGCTTGATGTTGGTATGGGTATTGCTGATATGGATTTCCGTACCCTGCCCGAAGTAACGGCAGCCCTTAAAGAGCGCCTTGAAACTGAAAACTGGGGTTATGAATTACCACCTCTTGATTATCCGGCCAACATCGTTGATTGGAATAAACGCCGCTATAATGCGGATGTGCCGCAAGGCAACATTCTGAATTCCGTCGGCGTGCTTGATGGCGTGTTGAGCACACTTAATGCATACGGAAAAGAAGGTGACAGAGTGCTGCTCATCACACCAACATATTCCAGTTTCTTCTCAACAATTCATCAGGCAAACATGGTGGAAGCCGAAAGCGAAATGATCCGAAATGCCGATGGCCGCTATGAAGTGGACTGGGATGATTTTGAAGCGCAAATTGCAAGCGGCATTAAACTGTTTATCCTCTGCAACCCGCAAAACCCGACCGGTAATTGCTGGACTGCGGATGAACTTCGGCGTATGGGTGATATTTGTAATGCCCATGGATGTCTTGTGCTCGCCGATGAAATCCACTGTGATTTTGTCATGGGTGACAGTGTATATGTTCCCTATGCGGAACTTGGCGAAGAATATGCCATGAACAGCGTATCCTATAAATCAACCAGTAAATCATTTAATCTGGCCGCCCACCGAACCGGTTATCTGTTTTCCCATAATCGTGATCATATTGATGCAATCCTGAAAGTGGGCCATCAAAGGCTGCTGCTTAATATCATGGGACTGATTGCATCAAACGAAGCGCTTAAGCATGGTGATGCATATATTGACCGCCAGAATGCATATCTGACCGAAAATGCAAAGTTTGTTGAACAGTTCTGTGCCGAACGTATTCCCGACATTAAATATAAAGTCCATGAGGGAACCTATCTTGCATGGCTTGATATAAATGCGCTCATTGAAAGGCTCGATGCGGCGAACAAGGCGGCTGAACTGACCGCCTATAATGAAGCCAACAATGTAACCTACGTCGACTTTTTCGGTGTGGAACATATCAAACGTTATAACACCGGTGACTATATGAAAGAATGGTTTATGGATAATGCGAAAATTGACATAAACCCAGGCGAAAATTACGGCAAGGGTGGTGCCGGCTTCATGCGAATGAACCTCGCTACAAATCGTGCGATGATAGAAAAAGCATTAAATAACATCGAGGAAGCTATCAACACAATCTAATCGATCGTTATTTGATGACAGACAGGCACCCCATTCTCCCGGGGTGCCTGTTTTTTTTGGGTAGAACTGATTATATCCCATCTTCCCTATGGTCTATTCCTAATTCTTGATCCAAGGCAATATGAAGCTCTGACAGACTTTCGAATTGTCTTTTTGCCGTTCTGTTATAGGCTGCATAACGTCCCTCATTGGCAACGAGACTATTTTTAAAATCAATATTTTTCTCAGCAGTTGGCACTTTACAGCGGTTGCCTACATCTGAGGCAAGCTCAAGTCCACTGCTTATTGTGATCGCTTTGCCAAGTTCAATAAATTCAGGATACTTTACTGGAAATTCAATCCCCCTCGCCTGCAGGTTTGATGTGAACTTATCAGAAAAATCCTCATTCATTTTATGCTGCACCATGAGGTTTCGAATTTCACTATTTTGAATAATTTGCGAACGGCCGCTTGTTTCCAATTCATTTATAGTTGTGATCGGTGAAATAAAGTTAGTATAGAGATGTGATACCAATAGAACATTACATTCAGAATGACTGAATTCATCAAATGTTCCTTTCTCATTATACTTAGTGAGAATATGTTGGAGAATATCGACACGCTCATCGACGATGAGCATTGACCTTTCATATCTTTGTTCAATTTCCGCAACTTCATCATGTAGCTGTTCAAGATACTTCGCTTCCTGATCCCGGTTCCCACGCTCCTCATACCAATTTTGCACCTGAAGGCCGAGGAATATACCGACAATCACAATCAACACTTCAATCATGACTTGGAACCAATCTTGTCGGCGGATAGCAGACGCCAGTTTCTTTAAGATCATTGTGCACTCCCAACTAGATTACGGAGCTTACTTTAATAAAATC